>DASUUK010000035.1 GCA_036374135.1 Euzebyales bacterium | reverse complement strand
CGCTCAGGCCTCGGGGGCAGTTCGAACGGTTCCGGCGTCAGGTCCTCGTACGGGATCTGATCGAGCAGGTGGGCGATGCAGTTCAGCCGGGCGTTGCGCTTGTCGTCGGCGTTGACCACCCACCACGGAGACTGCTTGATGTCGGTGTGGGCGAACATCTCGTCCTTGGCGAGGGAGTACTCCTGCCACCGGTCCCGCGACTCGATGTCCATCGGCGACAGCTTCCAGCGCTTCGTCGGATCCTCGATGCGCGCCTGGAACCGCTGCTCCTGCTCCTCGTCACTCACCGAGAACCAGTACTTGATCAGGGTGATGCCCGATCGGATGAGCATGCGCTCGAACTGCGGGCACGAACGCATGAACTCCTCGACCTGCGCCTCGGTCGCGAACCCCATGACACGTTCGACGCCGGCGCGGTTGTACCAGGAGCGGTCGAGCAGCACCATCTCGCCCGCCGCCGGCAGTTCCTCCACGTACCGTTGGAAGTACCACTGGGTCTTCTCGCGGTCGCTCGGAGTGCCCAGCGCGACAACCCGGACGATGCGTGGGTTGGTGCTGGCCGTGATCCGCTTGATCACGCCGCCCTTGCCCGCCGCGTCGCGGCCCTCGAACAGCACGACGACACGCAGACCTTCGTGCCTGATCCACTCCTGCAGCTTGACGAGCTCGATCTGCAGGCGACGCAACTCCTCCTCGTAGACCGCCCTGCGCAGCCGCCCCTTCTTGTTGTAGTCGTCCGCGGAGAGTACGCGCTCGTCGATCGCCGTCATGCGGTCACGCCCCTGTCATTGGCTGTCACCCGCATCGTTGTCCCCGGGGACCGACCCGTCAAGCGTTGATCGCCCGGCGCCCAGGACGCGGCCGCCGACCCGGTCAGCTGCGACGCCGTGGCGCCGGCATCTGACGCACCGGCGCTGGCGGTTCATCGTCCGGCGGCGCGTGCGACCGCGCCTCCGCCGCCATCCGCCTGATCGACCGGAGGAACTCGGCGTCGCGGTGCCGGTGCCAGCCGTCCACCGCGGGTCGCGGCCCGTGGTGGCGGACGTAGCCGAGCAGCACGCGCAACTGCTTCTCGGGGATGCTCGCCGGGTAGTCCCATGTGGCGGACGCGGACTCCAGAAGGTTCAGGTCGTGCGCGATGGCCCGGCCAGCGTCCGGCGTGATCTCACCCGTCCGCGCCAGGCGCGTGACGGGGTGGTCGTCGTTGGCCGCGTCCTGCCAGCACGACGCCAGATCTCGGGCATGGGCATGCGTAATGACGGCCTGTACTGATACCTGCTGCGCGCCGTTCACCCTCGCCGCTCTCTCGTACGCACCTGCGGAGGCCGACCGGCCCTCGGATCCCGCGGCGGCCGCGTCGGCCGACTCGGTCCAGCGTCGCCCCGAGCGTGGACGCGGGCAACCGAGGGCACCTGTCCCATCAGCCGCTTGACAGCGTCCTCGGCGGTCAGCAGCGGTCGTCGGTGGCAGACTGCACCGCACGTCGACCAAGGAGATGGGCATGTCGGTGTCGGGCGACCTGTCGCGTGCCCGCACGGGCTCGACGCGGATCACACCGGCCGAGCGACCACGGGAGCTCGCGCGCGAGCTCGGCCTGTCCGACGACGAGTACGACCGGATCGTCCAGACGCTCGGACGGGTGCCGTCGACCGCGGAGCTCGGGACCTTCTCGGTCATGTGGAGCGAACACTGCTCCTACAAGTCGTCCCGCGTGCACCTGCGGCGGTTGCCGACGAGCGGGCGGCACCTGCTGGCGGGCCCTGGCGACAACGCCGGCGTGGTCGACGTCGGGGGCGGCCGCGCCGTGGCGTTCAAGATCGAGAGCCACAACCATCCCAGCTTCGTCGAACCGTTTCAGGGGGCGACGACCGGCGTCGGTGGCATCGTCCGCGACATCCTGACGATGGGGGCCCGCCCGATCGCACTGCTCGACCCGTTGCGGTTCGGAGACCCCACGACTGCGCAGACGCGGTGGGTGGTCGACGGCGTCGTGCGGGGCATCGGCCACTACGGCAACTCGATCGGCGTGCCGACCGTCGGCGGTGAGGTGGCGTTCGATCCCTGCTACCAGGGCAATCCGCTGGTCAACGTGCTGTGCGTCGGCGTCCTGCCGGCCGACCGCCTGCAACGGGCGCAGGCCGAGCACGTCGGCGACGTCGCCGTGCTCATCGGGCAGCGCACGGGACGGGACGGCATCGGCGGGGCCAGTGTCCTGGCGTCGGCGGACTTCAGCTCCGTCGGCGACGACGCGAAGCGCCCCAACGTCCAGGTGGGGGATCCCTTCGCGGGCAACACCCTGATCGAGTGCTGCCTCGAGCTGTACGACCGTCGGCTCACCCGCGGCATCCAGGACATGGGCGCCGCGGGCATCGTCTGCTCGTCCGCCGAGATGGCGGCGGCGGCGGGACTGGGCATGCGCATCGATCTGGACCGGGTGCAGCTGCGGGAGCCCTCGATGCAGGCGTGGGAGATCCTGTGCTCCGAGTCCCAGGAGCGCATGCTCGCGCTCGTCGCTCCCGACAGCGTCGAGGAGGTCGTCGCCACCTGTGCGCGCTGGGGCGTCGACGCCACTCCGATCGGTGAGGTCACCGAGGATGACCGGCTGGTCTTCGAGCACCGTGGCGAGGTCGTGCACGACGCACCGGCGCGCGCGCTCGCCGACGAGGGTCCCGTGTACCACCGTCCGCTGACGCCGTGGGCGGCGGAGCACGGCGACGCCGACATCGACACGGCACCGCCGCGCACCGATCTCGCCGACGTCGCCGTGGCGGTGCTGACGAGCCCGAACATCGCACCGCCCGACTGGATCACGCGCCAGTACGACAGCATCGTGGGCGCGGGGACCGTCCAGGGCCCCGGCGCCAGCGCGGCCGTGCTGCGCCTGCCCGCCGACGGCTGGGGCGAGGTGCCCGACGATGCGCGGGGTGTCGCCGTCGCGACCGACGGCAACGGTCGCTGGTGCGCGCTCGACCCCGAGCTCGGCGCGCGTCTGGTCGTGGCCGAGGCGGCCCGCAACGTGGCGTGCGCAGGGGCGCGACCGGTCGCGGCGACCAACTGCCTGAACTTCGGCTCACCCGAGCAGCCCGCGGTCATGGGCGCCTTCTCGGCGACGATCGACGGCATGACCGCCGCGTGCGAAGCGCTGGGCACGCCGATCAGCGGTGGGAACGTCAGCTTCTACAACGCCACGGACGACCGTCCCGTCCACCCGACCCCGATCGTGGGCGTGCTCGGCGTCATCGACGACTGCACGATCTCGGTCCCCGTCCGCCCGCCGGACGCCGCGGCCGTCCTGTGCCTGGTGGGCGCCACGACGCGCCCTGGCCTGGCGGGCTCGGAGTACCAGTGGATCACCAGCGGTCACATCGCGGGACGGCCGCCGGCCATCGACCTCGACGAGGAGCGCCGGCTGCAGGATCTGCTGGTGGCGGCCGGCCGGTCGGGACTGCTGCGCGGCGCCCACGATGTCGCCACCGGCGGGCTGCTCACGACGCTGGTGGAGGTGTGCGGGGACCACTACGGCGCAGATCTCGTCATCGACACGACGCGGACCCCGGTGCACCAGATGCTGTTCAGCGAATCGCCCAGCAGGGTGGTCGCCGCCGTCGACGCCGCCCGCGTGGACGAACTGGCGGGCCGCTGCCGACAGGCCGGGGTGTCGAGCCAGCGCCTCGGTGCGCTGACCACGGACCGGACGTTGCGCGTCGGTGACGTGCTCACCCTGGACCTCGACGAGCTCACGGCGGCGCGCGGGCGCGTGTTCGTCGACCTGTTCGAGGCGGTCGGGGGCCCGGCTCAGACGGCGACGGCGCGCTGACCCGTCGCGCGGGCGGCGGCGGCCGGACGACGCCTCGTCAGCGCATGGCCACGAGGTGCCGCCTGGCAGCCGTCAGCCGCTCGACCTGCCGCTCGTAGCTGATCGACAGCCACAGCAGCAGCGCGCCGCCCAGCGCGAGCAGGAGCCATCGCGGCAGTACGTCGATGACCACCCCGTACTGTGTCAGCGCAGCGACGCCGGCGGTGGCGACACCGATCATGAGTGGAGACTGCAGCGACCACCGGCGGCCGGTCGCGGCGATCACCGCACCGCCCGCGACAGCACCGGCCAGCCGTGGAAGGTCCGACGGATCGTCGAGCAACTGCAGCAGCGTCGGCAGCGTGAGCAGGCTCAACGCCGAGCCGAGCAGCGGCCACGACGACCGTCGCGGGTCACGCATCAGGCCTCCGACCGCGATGCCGGCGATGAGCAGCGCCGGCGGCACCGTGTACGCCTCGACGGTCGTCACGCCGGCATCCGACAGGACGGACCACGACGAGCCGGACGCGGCGGCGGGGGACACCCACCGCATCCATCGACGGTCGGGGCGCCACACTGCCACCGCCGCCGCCGCGGTCGCCACGGTGGCCAGCGCGATCCCCAGCGTCAGGGCGTCGGACGCCCAGGCCAACGCGACGCCGGCGACCACCGCGACCGTTGCGATCGCCTCGACCGCGGCCGCGTGCGGCTCGCGCGAGCGGATCGCGGCCGCCAACACCCACCCGCCGCCGGCGGCCGCCACGAGGGCCAGACCGGGGACACCCGGACCGCGGGTGGTCGCGGCCGCCACCGCGACGACGGCGCCGAGGATCTGCGCGGTGCACACGGTCGTCGACGTTGCGGCGGCGCGGCGCCGCGGCGCGCCGGCAGCCAGACCGCAGATGCCGGCGCCGATCACCAGCGTGGTGATTGTGATGGCCGGCGTCGTCAGCGACGCGACCGCGGTCACTGCGGCCGTGACCGCAAGCGCCATGGGTGGGGCCGGGTCGTCCGGCCGGTTCCGTAGCGTGGCGACGGCGCAGGCGCTGACCGCCAGGCCGACGATCGCTCCGCCGCCGTGGGTCCATGCCGCGGTCGCATCCGCGAGCAGCACGGCCCCACCGACGCCGACGGCAACCAGCGCCGCCACCCGCCGGCCGGCCAGTCGGTGGGTGCCCGAGACGATCATCGCAGTGACGGCGGCGGCCGACGCCAGCGTGGTCGCGGGCGGTGGGATGTCGACCGGGAGTGGTGTCGGTGGCCACGGCGCCACGACGCGCCACGCCAACTCACCGCCGATCCAGTGCACGGCCCGCACCACCGGCACCAGTGCGGCGAACGCGACGGGTGCCGTGCCGATCAGCACGCCCCGCTGCACGGAGCGGCCGCGCGACGACCACACCAGCGCCGTGCCGACCGCCGCCGCCGCCACGGCCGGCAGTTCCGGCCACGCGGCGATCCGTCCCCACGTGGCCGCCGCCGTGGCGGTCGTGGCCACGAACGACCGACCGCCGGCCGCCACCGCCGACGGGACCAGGCCGAGGCGCGCAGCGGTCGCCGCCAGGCCGGCGAGTGCGACGGCGAGCGCGGCCGTCGCGACGAACGGTGTGATCTCGCCCGGCCGTGACGGCGCCAGCGCGGCCAGATCGGCGGCCACCGCGACGGATGCGACCGACCACGCGACGGCTGCCACGGCGAGCGCCACCGCGCGTGCGAAGCGTGCCGGTGCTCCCAGAAGCGACGGGCCGCCCCGGCATCCGGCCCCGGGCCGCCGTGCGCCGCGTCGCCGCGTGCGACGCGGTGGACCGCGGTGGCGATGGTGAGCGCGAGCGCGCAGGTCACGGTCAGCGACGCCGTCTCCACCACGTCCGGCACCGGCGCCGGGTGGACGAGGATGCCGCCGAGCCGGCCAACGGTGCGCAGCGCCGGCCACATCGTGGCGAGCATCACCGGGCCCGCTCCGATTGCCGCCGCGAGGCGCTCGCCGTCGCGGCGGGTCCAGACCAGCGCCGCCGCGACGGCGAGCGGAACGACGACGGGTAGGTGCGGCAACGCCGCCATGCGCCCCGCGAGCGCGCCGGCCGCGCCGGCCGTGAGCGCGAGCACCACGCCGGCCGGCCACCAGACCGCTGTGGCGCCACCGGCTCGCCGCGCGAGCACCGCCAGCGCGACGGCGCCCGCGACAACGGCGGCCGCACCGAGGAACGGCGGAAGATCCGTCGGCTGGGAGGGCGCCAGCGACGCGAGCACGAGTCCGCCACCCACGACGGCCACGACCCAAGATCCCGCGGACATCGCCAGCGCAGGGATCCGCGCCCGGCGGACGAGCATGCCGACGGCGCCGGCCAGCAGGCACACGACCAGGCAGGACGCAAGCCGGACGACGTGTGATCCGGTCGGTGCGGGCACCGGCGTGGCCGACGCCACCCACTGTGCCGTCCCGACCACCGGACGCAGGGCAAGGAGCGCCAGTGGCGCCATGCCGAGCAGTGCGCTCCGACGCTCGAGGCCCGGGCGTACCCGCGTGAGCAACGCGACCCCAACCGACAGCGGCAGCAGTGCCGGCATGTCGGGCCACACAGCGCTGCGGCCGGCGAGCGCGCCTGCGCCCGTCAGCGTGCCGGCGCACCACATGCCGCCGGTACCGACCGCCGGCCACCAACGCGACAGCGGTCCGCCGATGCGGCGTGCCGCCGCCGCGACAGCGACCGACGCGGCGGCGGCGGTGAGGCCGACACCGAACGCCACGCGATCGGACGGCGCGGCCGGCACCAGCGAGGCCAGGACCGCGACCACGACCGCCGTGGCGACGGTCCACAGGACAGCGGCAGCGCCCAGCGTCACCAGCCGCCAGCGTGGCACGACGGTCAGCACGCGGGCCGCGTAGACGCCGACCATGCACACCGCGGTGACGTTGACCGCCTGCGACAGCACCAGGTCGAGCCGTGTCGCTCCAACCGCATAGGGATCGACCAGCCACGCACCGGCCGCGTGGACCGCCGTGCCGGCCAACCAGGCGGCGAGCACCAGGGGCGACCGCACACCGCTGGCTCGGGCGAACGTGTGGGCGGTCACCGCGAGCACGGCTGACACCTGGGCGAGCACGCCGAGGTCGCGCCCGAGCGCGTCGAGGAGACCGGCACGCCACAGTCCGTCGGCGAGCACGGCGAGCAGTGCGAGCGTCAGCACGCCGGTCGCCTCGGCCGTGCGCGCCAGCCCGCGTCCCACGAGTCCCGCCGTCAGCCACCCGGACGCGGCTGCGGCGGCAACCACGACACCACCACGCACCGGCACCGACAGATCGCGCCATGTCACCGCGAGGAACGCGCCCGCCGCGACGATCAGCAGCAGCACCCCGCCCGCCGCGAGCAGGGTCTGCGGACCTGCATCGGCCAGCCAGGCGCGGAGGGGAGCGAACGTCGACGCCAGCCGCGCGACGGGTTCCCGCGCCGAGCGGGCGCCGGTCCCACCGGCGGCGACGCCCACCACGGCCCGGGGCTCGCGTGCGCCCGTGGACGCAACGTCGGCGACCGTGCCGCGGTCGGCCGCGATCAACGCCGAGGTCTCGTGTCGGAGGCGCGCGAGCAGGTCGCGGCGCTCGTCCGTCATCCGCGCCAGGCGCCGATCCAGCGCCAGCAGGCGTCGACCGGTGTCACCACCGACCGGGGCGTCACACGACGGGCACCGTGACGGCGTCCGCGACAACGCCGCCGCGCAGAGGGGACACCGCACCGGTGCGTCGGCAGTCACGACGCCACCACCGCCGCCGGACCGAACGCGCCGGCCAGGCGGGCCGCCGCGGTCAGGACGATGGCGGCGGCCACCCCCGACAGCCCCAGGGTGCCTCCGGCGGTGACCACGGCGGTCGCGAGCGACGCGACCAGCACGGTGACGACGGTCGCAGCGACCGTTCGACGCCCACGCGGACGTGGCGTCACAGGCGGCACGCTGTGTTCGATTGGCAGCAGGACCGCGACGACCGGGACGAGCGCCGCGGCCAGGCCCACGAGCCACAGCGGTCGCGTCAGCCACCAGGCGGCGGACAGCGGGTCGACGGCCCACCATGTCGCGACGGCCGTCAGCGCACCCGCGACCAGCACCATGACGGTCAGGTGCCACAGGTAGACGGTCATCGCCACGGTGTTCGTGCGGACCACGGCGGCCCACGGCCCGGGGCGCTCCAGCCACGCCGCGACGGGCCGCCTGACCGCCAGGGCGATGCCCGCCTGTGCGAGGCCGAGCAGCGCCAGCGTGACGGGCACGCGCGGGCCTCCGGCGTCGGCGACGCCGACGAGCGTGATCGGGTAGCCCAGGACGGTGACGGCGGCGACGAGACATGCCAGCGCGCCCGTGGGCAGGCCGAGGCGGACGGCGCGCCCCTCGAGACGGCCGTCGGCCCACGCGAACCCCAGGACGGTCGGCACGGCCCACACCAGTGGGTAGTTGACGAACTCGACCACCGGCACGCCGGCCACGGTGGCGGCGTCGACGAGTCCGGCGGCGGCCAGCAGCAGTGGGATCACGGCCAGGCCCCAACGGGTGTACGCGGCCAGCAGCAGCGGCAGCGCCGCGATCATGAGCAGATAGACCGCGAGGAACCACAGCGGGACGAGCGCGTTGCGGGCACCGAGCAGGACCAGCGACCGGTCGACGCCCATGGCCAGCGCTGCTGCCGCGAGCACCACCCATGTCCACACGAGCACGATGGTCGGGCGCAGCAGGCGCGCCGCGCGGCGGGCGACCCAGGTCGCGTACGAACCCGCGTTCGCGCGCGTGACCCGCCACGACCGCACGTTGACCACGCCGCCCACCAGGAAGAACAACGGCATGACCTGGACGATCCACGTGACCCAGCCCACGCCGGGCACGGCTGTCAACAGCGTGTCGACACGCAACTGGCCACCGTCGAGCCAGAGCACGGGCAGCAGCCAGTGACCGATGACCACGACGGCGATCGACAGGCCGCGCAGCAGATCGAGGTAGCGGTCACGGTCAGGTGGCGTTGCGGCGGCGATCTGCGCCGCTGGCGCGAGCAGTGCGCGCATGGTGTTCCTCCGGTGGTCCACGATCCCCACGGGACCGATCTCTGTCGTCGTCCGCAGCGTCGGTCGGATCGGGTCGGCGCGGCACCGCGATCCCACCCGTTCGGCCGGGGCAGGGCCCCCGCGGTTCGTGCGCACATGCGGCAGCCGTGACATGAGTAGAACCGGCATGACCGACCACGATCGGCATGCGTCGGTCCGCTGATGCCGCCGTGTGGTGGACAGCGGGCGGGTCGACGGCGGTACGCTGAACGCGCTGCGTTCGTGGGCGGCGTGTTGCCCGCAGACAGGTGAGGAGTCGGTGGCTCGGACCGTCGCGCAACAACGGCAGCCGGCGTCCGATGGCCCGGCGATCGGGTCGTCGGCCACCAGCGGTGTCCCGGCGCTGGTGCGCGGCGTGCTCGTCATCCGCTGGGCCGTGCTCGTCTGGATGGTCGTCGTGGCCGTGGATGGGGCCGCATCCGGCGACGTCGACGGTGTGCCGCTCGCGACAGCGTCGGTCATCGTGGTGGCCGGCTGGATCATCTGGCTGACGGCGACCGGCCCACCGCGCTCGACGGCCGTCCTGGTGATCGACCTGGTCGTGGCCTGTGCGCTCGTCGTGGTCGGCACCCGCCACGTGTGGTTCGCGACGGTGTATCCGGTGACGGCGGCGCTGGCGTGGGCAGCGGCGCGGGGCGTCGCCGGGGGGCTCGTCGCCGGGGGCGTCCTCGGTGCCGTCGCGGTCGTCGCCGGCCTCACGGTGCGCGACCCGGCGACGTCGGGACAGCTGATCCAGGTGCTGCGGGATCCCGTCAACTTCCTGCTGGCGGGTGGTGGACTCGGCTTCGTCGCAACGCTGTTGGACCGCTCCGCCGCCCAGGTGCGCGCCGCCCAGGCCGAGCAGGTCCGCGCCACCGAGCGAGCGGCACGCGCAACCGAGCGCGAGTCACTCGGGCGTCAGATCCACGACTCGGTTCTGCAGGCGCTGGCACTCGTCCACAAGCGCGGACGCGAGCTGGCCGGCCGCGACCGGGTCGATGGTCGCGAGGTCGGTGAGTTGGCGGACCTCGCTGCGGCGCAGGAGCGGGTACTGCGGGCGATGATCCTGCGCCCGCTGGACGACCAGCCACCCGATGCGGCGCACCAGCCGCTGCGCGACCGACTGGAGCAGATCGCCGACGGTCTCGCGGACGACCCGACGACGTCGGTGACGGTCGTGGGCGACATCCGGCTGCCGACCCTGCACGTCGACGAGATCGGCGCGGCGGTCGAGCAGGCGCTGAGCAACGTCGTGCGTCACGCCGCGGCGGAGCACGCCTGGGTCTTCGCCGAGGTGGACGACGGCGAGCTCGTGGTCAGCGTCCGCGACGACGGTCGCGGCTTCGCCTTCGAACCCCACGCACTGCAGGCAGCGGGCAAGTTCGGTCTGCTGCGCAGCATCCGGGGGCGGATGGAGGACCTCGGCGGAACAGTGCACGTCGATGCGGCGCCCGGACGCGGCACCGAGCTGGAGCTGCGGATCCCGATGCCCGAGGATGACCCGCCGACGGCACGCGCACAGACGACGGTCCCTGGCCGGGCCGACCGGAGCGACTCCGATGAGCGATGACACCGCGACGAAGCTGCCCCGACCGCTCACCGTCGTGGTCGTCGACGACCACCCGATGTGGCGAGACGGCGTGCGCGCCGACCTGGAGGCGGACGGCCGGGTCCGTGTGGTCGGCGAGGCCGCCACCGCCGACGAGGCCGTCGACGTCGTGCTGCGCGCACGACCGGACCTGGCACTGATCGATCTGAACATGCCGGGGCTGCCGGGCACCGTCGCCATCCGTCGCATCGCCGACGAGCTGCCGGGCACGAGGATGCTGGTGCTGTCGGCGTCGGCGGCCGAGCCCGACGTCCTCGAGGCGGTCAAGGCGGGTGCCAGCGGCTACCTGCTCAAGAGCGCCACCGGCACCGAGCTCGTCACCGCGGTGCATCAGGTCGCAGCCGGCGAGCCGGTGTTCTCGCCATCGCTGGCAGCGCTCGTGCTGGGCGAGTTCCGACGCGTGGCAGCGGGCGGCGACCGGGATCAGGAGCTGACCGGACGCGAGACGGAGGTCCTGCGCCTCGTCGCGAAGGGCTACACGTACGGCGAGATCGCCGAACGCCTGGTCATCAGTGTGCGGACCGTCCAGAACCACGTCCAGCACATCCTCGGCAAGCTGCAGCTGCGCGGCCGCTACGAGTTGATGCGCTACGCGATCCATCGCGGCCTCGACCGCGACGACGCGGGCGGCGACCGCACGTAGTGTTGCCCATGGCCGACCTGCGGCCCGCACCCCACGTCGCCATCGTCTCGGCGTCGCTGGGCGCCACGTCACGGTCACGCATCGCCGCGGAGGCCGCGGCCGAGGAGCTGGAGGCCGCGGGATGCACGGTCGACCTCATCGACCTGACGACGTTGGACCTCCCGGCGTGGCCGCACGGCGAGGACGACCCGAAGCTGGTCGATGCCCGCTCGGCGGTTGAACGCCGGTGACGCCGGGTGCTCGCGACGCCGACCTACAACTTCACGGTCAGCAGCGCGCTGACGACGTTCCTGACCCATGCGATGACGGTCGACGACGGCGACCGCTGGAAGCCGTTCCGCCCTGCCCGCGCGGGGCGCCGGCGGCTGACGCGGGCGCTCAGTCGCCGCTGTCGAGCGCGCGGTCGATGGCCGTCAGCAGCGTCGTGCGGTTGCGGTTGGACACCTCGATGCCGCGCAGGCTGCGCAGCTGCTCCTGGGTCAGCTCCGGTAGCCGCGCACGGATCTCGCTGACGGTGCCGGTCGCGAGCCCGCGCAGACCGTCGGGTTCGGCCTCGACCTGCAGGTCGGGCGCGTCCACCGCCGTGACCACATCGGCGTCCACGTCCCCGCGGCGCGGCCCGGACGGCGTCTGCGGTGGACGGACCGGCGGCACGTGCGCCTCATCGGTCGGGGTGTCGGGCACGGCCCGCAGCGGCGCCGAACGCGTCATGGTGTCGGCCTCACGCCGCGGCTCGGACCACACCGCGTCCGCGTCCTCGCGGACGCTTCGCAGGTCGGTGCGCAGCTCGTCGGCCGCGCGCTCGAGCTCGGTGGCGGTCTGCTCGAGCGCCTTGGCGCCGCGCGACAGCACCGTGGCGACCGCCTCGCGGATGCGCCGCTCGATCATGTCCATACCAACCGCCGTCCTCGCAGCCGATGTCTGTCAGGCGAGGATACTCACGGGTTGTCGACGATATGCGGCGAAACCCAGGTAGGTGGGCATACTGTCGGTGTGCAGGCGCCGTCGAGCCGAGCTGGTGTGAGCTGATGCAGCAGTCCCCGGACGCCCTGGAACGCACCGGTGCCCGCGACGAATGCGGCGTGTTCGCCATCTACGCGCCCGGCGAGGACGTCGCCCGCTACTGCTACTACGGCTTGTACGCCCTGCAGCACCGCGGCCAGGAGTCGGCCGGCATCGCGGTGTCCGACGGTGACAACATCCTCATCTCCAAGGAGATGGGGCTGGTCAACCAGGTGTTCGACAGCGGCCGTCTGGCAGGGCTGCGGGGGCATCAGGCGATCGGGCACGTCCGTTACTCGACGACCGGTGCGTCGACCTGGGCCAACGCCCAGCCGACGTTCCAGGTCAGCGCGTCGGGCCGCGGCATCGCGCTCGGTCACAACGGCAACCTCGTCGACACGACGGCGCTCGCCGCCGAGCTGGGCACCCGCGGCACGGGCTGCACGAGCGACTCGGATCTGCTGACGACCCTGCTCGCCGAACGTGCGGGCACCCACACCGGGCCTCTCGACGACATCATCATCGACGCCTGCCGACGGATCTCAGGCGCGTACTGCCTCGCGATCATGGACGAGTCGGCGATCTACGGCGTGCGCGACCCAAACGGTGTGCGGCCGCTGGTGCTGGGCATCCTCGACGGCGGAGGGTACGTGCTGGCCTCGGAGACCGCGGCGCTGGACATCGTCGGCGCGACGTTGCTGCGCGAGATCCAGCCAGGCGAGCTGGTCGCGATCGATGCCGGCGGCATCCGCAGCCGGCGGTTCGCCCCGGAGTCTCCGTCGTTCTGCGTCTTCGAGTACGTCTACCTCGCGCGCCCCGACCACCAGACGCCGGAGACGAGCATCTACGCGGCGCGTCGGCGCATGGGCCAGGCCCTCGCGCGCGAGGCTCCGGCCGACGCCGATCTCGTGGTTCCGGTGCCCGACTCGGGCCTCGCCGCCGCCGCCGGGTACAGCCAGCAGAGCGGCATCCCCTATGCGGAGGGACTGGTCAAGAACCGCTATGTGGGCCGGACGTTCATCCAGCCGTCGCAGTCGCTGCGCCAGCTCGGGATCCGGTTGAAGCTCAACCCGCTGCGCGATGTGCTGGAGGGCCAACGGCTCGTCGTCGTCGACGACTCGATCGTCCGAGGCAACACGTCGCGCCAGCTCGTGCGGATGCTGCGTGACAGCGGCGCGTCCGAGGTCCACCTGCGCATCCCGTCGCCGCCGGTCCGCAACCCCTGCTTCTACGGGATCGACATGGCGACCTCTGACGAACTGATCGCATCCGGGCGCACCACCGAGGAGATCTGCGCGTCGCTGGAGGCCGACTCGCTCGCCTACCTGTCGCTGGACGCGCTGACACGCGCGAGCATGCGCCCGGCGTCGTCGCTGTGCCGCGCGTGCTTCGACGGGCAGTATCCGATCCCCGTGCCGCGCGCCACGCCGACCGACGAGCACACGACGCTTCCCGCGTTCGAGCTCGCCACCACGACAGGGTGAGGGCGAGCGCCAGCGAGCCGGCGGGCGGGGACGACAGGCCACGTGAGCCGGTGACGTACGCGGATGCCGGTGTCTCACTCGACGCAGCGGACGCGGCCATCGAGGCCATCGCACCGCACGTCGCCCGCACCGGGCGCCCCGAGGTCGTGGGCGCGTTCGGCGGCTTCAGCGGGCTGTTCGCGCTGCCGGCCGGTCGCTGGCGCGAACCGCTGCTGGTGACCAGTTGCGACGGCGTCGGGACCAAGCTCGAGATCGCGCGTCAGTTGGGCCGCTACGACACGGTCGGTCAGGACCTCGTCGCGATGGTCGTCGACGACCTGGTGGTGTGCGGAGCCGAGCCGCTGGTCTTCAACGACTACCTCGCGGTCGGCGCACTGGACGTGACCGCGGTCGAACAGGTTGTGGCCGGCATCGCCGACGGCTGCGTCGCCGCCGGCTGTGCACTCGTCGGCGGCGAGACGGCCGAGCACCCCGGCGTCATGGCCCGAGACCAGGTCGATCTCGCCGGCTTCGGCGTGGGGATCGTCGAACGCGACGAGGTGCTGGGCCCCGACCTGGTGGCGCCCGGAGACGCACTCGTCGCGATGGGATCGTCCGGCCTGCACAGCAACGGGTACTCGCTGGTCCGACGGGTCGTCGACGGCCTGGATCTGGCGAGTGATCACGGTCTGGGTGAGCCGCTGGGCGACGCGCTGCTGCGGCCGACGCGCATCTACGCGCCGGACTGCCTGGCGCTGATCCGCGCGACCGAGGTGCACGGACTGTGCCACGTGACGGGCGGCGGCGTGCCTGGCAACCTTCCACGGATCCTTCCCGACGGCCTGGGCGCAACCGTCGATGCCGCGACGTTCCCCGCCCCGCCAATCGCGGGTTGGCTCGCCGACCGCGGACCGGTGCCACCGGACGAGATGTGGCGGACGTTCAACATGGGGGCGGGCATGATCGCCGTCGTGGCCGATGGCGGTGCGGCTGTCGAAGTGCTGCGCCAGCGGCGGGTCGACGCGTGGGTGTGCGGCGTCGTCACGGACCGTCCGGGCATCGAGATCGCGGGCCTGTGATGCCTGACCGGCACCGGCGCTGCCCGAGCGCCGCATACGACCCGGGCGTGCGCGCACACCGTGGGAGGACCGCGGATGTCGGTGATGGACGACGCCGAGCGCGTCCCGGCGGAATCGCCGTCCGCATGGGGACGCTGGCTCGACCATGACGGACAAGGCGTGCGGACACACGCGCCCGCAGGATCGATGAGATCGCCGACGGTGCGTACGGGGGCGCCCGCGCGATCGGCTGACCGTCACAGTAGGCACAGCCGGATCTCCCGGTGCGCGTGCCGGTGACCACCGGAACCGTCCCGCCGGTCCGGCGTTATGCTGCCACGATGCGCGACCTGACCTCCTTCATCGCAGGACTGCCCAAGGCGGAGTTGCACGTCCACCACGTGGGGTCGGCGTCGCCCCGTGTCGTGGCCGAACTGGCCGCGCGCAGCGGCGGCGACTCGCCGGTCCCGGCCGACCCCGACGCGCTGGCCGACTATTTCGCGTTCCGTGACTTCGACCACTTCATCGAGGTGTACCTGTCGGTCGTCGATCTGATCACCGGGCCGGAGGATCTGCACCTGTTGATCTACGAGGTGGCACGGGACCTCGTGCACCAGCAGGTCCGGTACGCCGAGGTCACCGTCACCCCGTACACGCACACCAGGAACGGCATCGCGCCGGCGGCGCTGTGCGAGGCGATCGAGGACGCCCGCGTCGCTGCCGAGCGCGAATGGGGGATCGTCCTGCGCTGGTGCTTCGACATCGCGGGGGAGTTCGGGCTGCCGGCGGCGGACGAGACCCTGGCGATCGCCCTGGACCAACGCCCCGACGGCCTCGTCAGCTTCGGGCTCGGCGGACCGGAGCAAGGTGTACCGCGGCCGCAGTTCGCCGAGCACTTCTCGCGGGCGCGTGCCGCGGGCCTGCGGTCGGTGCCGCACGCCGGTGAGACGACTGGACCGGAGACCGTCTGGGACGCGCTGCACCACCTCGGCGCCGAGCGGATCGGTCACGGCATCAATGCCGTGCACGACCCCGACCTGGTCACGCATCTGGTCGAGCGCGGGATCCCGCTCGAGGTCTGCCCCACATCGAACGTGCGCACGGGCGCGGTGTCGTCCCTCGACGATCATCCGCTGCCGGACCTGGTGGCGGCGGGTGTGACCGTCTCGATCAACTCCGACGACCCGCCGATGTTCGGGACGACGCTCAACGACGAGTACGCGGCGGCGGCGCGGCTGCTGGACCTCGACGCCACCGGCGTGGCTGATCTGGCCACCGCGGCGGTCGACGCGTCGTTCATGCCCGCCCACGACAGGTCCCGGCTGCGATCGGAGGTCGACCGGTACCGCTCGGCCTGGGGACAGGTGCAACGCTCCGCGACGACGGAGGCCACGCCGGCAGCGGCCGTGCCGCCGCGCACCAGCGAGTTCGGCTGGTCGGAAGACTTCGAATGACAGCGGTTTAGCGGACGGTGGACCCGCCAGCCGGCGGGCCCATGTCGTCCGCGCGCCGCGTCAGGAGCGGAGCCAGAAGCCGCGCAGGCGCCCGACCGTCGCCATGCGCCGCTCGGCGAAGCGATCGGCCGCCGCGAGGGTCGTGATGCCCTCGTCGTGCGCCAGTGCGAAGATCTCACGCAGCCTCGGACCGATCTGCTCGACCCGTACGCGGGCGCGCGACTCCGAGTACCCGTCCGCGTGCATCTCGTCGGCGACCTGGATCACCCCGCCCGCGTTGATCACGTAGTCGGGTGCGTACAGGATCCCCGCGTCGCGCAGCGCGGCGGCGTGGCGCTCGTCCTCCAACTGGTTGTTCGCGGCGCCGGCGATCACGTCGCTTTGCAGTTCCGGGATGGTGTGGTCGTTGATCACCGCACCCAACGCGTTCGGGCTGAACACGTCGGCGTCCACCATGTGGATCTTGTCGACGTCGACCACGTCGGCGCCGAGGTGCTCGGCGCACCACGCGGTGGCATCGGCATTGGTGTCGGCGACCGTGACCTTGCCGCCCGCCTCGTGGATCGCGCCGGCCAGCCGTCGTCCGACCTTGCCGACCCCCTGGATCGCCACGTGGCGTCCAGTCAGCGCGTCGGAGCCCCAGCGTTCGGCGAGGCAGGCGCGCACGCCCTCGAACGTGCCGTGCGCGGTCATGACGCCCGAGTCGCCCGAGCCGCCCTCGACGGGTTCGGCGCCCGTCACCCATCGTGTCTCACGGGCAACGATCGCCATGTCCTTCGGGTACGTACCGACGTCACACGCCGTGATGTAGCGGCCGTTCAGTGACTCGACCAGTCGGCCGTAGGCGCGCAGCAGCCCTTCCGACTTGTCACGTGCCGGGTCGCCGATGATCACCGCCTTCCCACCACCCAGATCCAGGCCCGCGACCGCCGCCTTGTACGCCATCGCCTTCGACAGGCGCAACGCGTCGGTCAGCGCCGCCGACTCATCGGGATACGGATAGAAACGGGTGCCGCCGAGGCTGGGGCCCAGGCGCGTCGAGTGGATCGCGATGATCGCGCGCAGTCCGGTGTCGGGGTCGCTGCCCAACACCACCTGCTCGTGACCGTCGAACCGAGCGAACGGACCGTTCATGGTGCTTCCTCCTGCTCACCGCCGGACGGATCGCGTCCGGCGAGTCATCCGCCGACCGGGATCGCCGGTTCGGCGCCGTACTGCGATCGTATGTCGGATCCGGGCGTTCAGAAGCCCGGAGCGGCCACGGTGGCGGCGCAGGTGCCCACGCCGGCCAGCCACACCACCCACGACCGACGTCGCAGCCGCCGCAAACCCGCCCGCTGGGCGGCCCGACGGGTCGCCGTCGCGCACCGGTCGAGCGCGACCACGACGGTGTCGACGGAGGTGGCGTCGCGCAACTCCGCCGCCAGCAGTGTCACCCACGGGCACCGTGTCGCGGCGGCCCAGCCGTCGACGGCGTCCGCGACCGACACGCCGGACGCGAGGGCGTCCCTGACCTGACGCAGCTCGTCCACCACGCAGGGCCCACGGTGGGCGGCGGCACCGACCACGTCCGCCGCTCCCACGACCCGGGTGATGGCGGCGTCGGGCGACGCCCCGGCGGCGACGAGCAGCGCCCACCGGTCGAACGCCTCCGCGAGCTCCTCGACGCGGCGGACGCGTTGGCCGGGCGGCCGTGGCGCGTACCGCACCGCAGACCCCGGATCGATGGTCGACGCCCCGTCGACTGACGGTACGTGCGGCGCGAGGCGCTCGACGAGATCAACGCGACGGACCCGCATGCGTCAGGCGCGCGTCGACGCCGCCGGGGAGGCGAGGTGGGCCGTCGGCGCGCAGCGGGCGAGCCGGCGGGGTCCGGCGGCGTCGATCCACACCCCGGCGGCGAACCACGCGAGCACGGCGACCCCGGCGAGCAGGACGGCGGCAACGCCTCCGACCGCGCCGACCGCGATCGGTGCCAGCGGCGCCAGCAGCAGCCATCGACCCGCGTGGGCGGTGCGGGCGAGGGCGGCCCGGTCGTCGTGGTGGGCGATGTCGTCGACCTCGCTGCGCCACAACGCGGTGAGCACGAACGGTGCCGCCGTCCCGGCCACGACGGTGACGGCGTGCAGCCGGTCACTCCGCGCGCTGCCCAGCCGGTCGCACGCCACGGCGAGCCGACGCGCGGCGGACGCCCGCGGCCCGTGGGTCCGGCGCGCATGACGGACCGCCGCGCGTGCGCCCGGTGGCCCCTGCGCGAGGGCATCGAGCGCGCGGGCCGCGATGTGCCGGTCGGCCGGGCGTGCGCCCGACGCCGCGCGGGCGACCACACACGGCCACGCCTCTGCGCCGCCCCCGGTGTCGAGCGCCCCCCGGCGGCGGCGCGCGTGCACGGTGCCGAGGACGACCAGTAGGAGGGCGACGGCTACGGTCACCCGAGATCCTCCGAGCCGTCCGCCCAGTGGCCGAGCGCCCCCGCGCGGACCGGTTCGGGCGGGGTAGGCCGTCCGTCGTCGGACGGACGTTCGACCAGCGATGTCACGGCGCCGGCGAGCAGCGTCGCCCACGTGTCGGCGACCGCCTCGCGCTCCCGCAGCTGATCCTCCAGATCGACGGTCGGCGCGTACAGCACCGGGCGTACCGTCCGGCCTCCCGCGACCCCTTCCATCAGATGACCGACCGCCCGTCCCAGCTCGGCACGCACGCCGGTCACAGCGGGGGCCTGGTTGAGCACCGGCAGCAGCCGCTCGGGCCGCAGACCGATCTCCAGCAACTCGGCCATCACGCGGACGAGCGCGTGGACACCCTTCATCGTCGCCTGACCCACGACGACGATCGCGTCCGCGTCGAGCGCGATCGTGCGCGCGAGCACGTTGCGCTCCTCGACCTCGATCGAGCCGCCCTGTGCCTCACCCTCGACATCGGGGTCGATGTCGGCGACCACGACATCGAACGCGTCGCGCAGGGAGCGCAGCGTCGCCTGCAACGAGCCGCTCGCGACACGCGACCAGTGCCGTGCACGCGTGAGCCCGGGCAGCAGGTAGTAGCCGCGTTCGACGATGCCCAGCGCGAGCTGGCGCACCTGATGGCGTTCGGGCGTGCGCTCGGCGTGCAGATCGACGACATCGAGCAGCCCCGCGTGCCCGCCGCGGGCGTTGTGCAGCATCGCCTGCTCGGCGTGCAGGCAGCAGTCGGCGAGCAGCACCCGACGTCGGGCGGCGGCCAGGCCCTGCGCCACCGCGATCGCGGTGACGCTGGCGCCTGCGCCGCCCGCGCCGGTGACCGCGACGAGTGGCGACGCCGACGCGCGTGTCGACGCTCGATGATCGTCCTGCAGGAGTGAACGCAGCGCGGTGAGCAGTTGCGCCTGGTCGAAGCCGTTCGGCAACGCGGCGGCGGCACCGAGGTCACGCCACTGCCTGCGCCGGCGGACACCGTCGATGACGATGGCGACGCCGTCCACGGCCGCGATCGCGCCAAGCAGATCGCGGTCGACGAACGACAGGTCGCCGTCCAGTAGCACGCCCCGCGGAGTCGTCGCCGTGTCCAGGCGCGCCTGCAGGTGGGCGACGGACTGACAGTAGGACACGGTGAACGGAACGGCACCGGCCAGCGACCACGCTTCCAGCCGCTGCGGCCAGGAGGCGGTGCGGCTGACGAGTCCCAGCAGGGTGTCCGGGCCGCGCATCAGGCGCCTACCGTTGTGTACATGGCGATGCAAGATCGGGTCCCCGGTGTATCATGGCGGGCGATGGCGCAACAAGAAATCACCTGGCTTAGCACGGCGGCGGCGGCCCGGCATCTGGGGATCACACCGCGCACGCTCTACCGGTTGATCGACGAGGGCGAGATCGCCGCCTACAAGTTCGGCCGCGTGATCCGGCTTCAGGAGCAGGACGTCAAAGCGTTCATCGAGCGCAGCCGGATCGTGCCGGGTTCGCTCGAGCACCTCTATCCCGATCCTGCGCGGTCGAGCTCGGACTGACGTCATCGGCGGCTGACCGCCTCGGCGACGGCAGACAGCCGCATGTGCGTCCCGTCGACGAAGGACACGAGGTCACGGCCAACCCCTGCGATGCGTCCACGGTGGACGAGCGTGCCGCCCGCCAGCACCACGTCCGCGCCACGTTCGGCGAACGCCCCGACGACGTCGGCGACGGTGGCGGCCCGCAACGTGCTCACCGGCTCCGCGTCGAGCGTCGATCCGGCAGCGATCCGCACGCCGATGACGGCGTCGACGGCGATGTAGGCCACGCCCGACGCGTTCACGACGGCGAGGACGCGGTGGCCGGCAGCGCGCGCGACGCCCCGGTAGACCCGTCCCCCCGCGACGTGCACGTCGACCGGGTCCTGTGACGTGGTGGCGTCCCGGCACACGTCCTCGAACGTGCGGTCCTCGTCGAGCTGCCGCCCCAGCCAGCGGCGTCGACGGCGGGCGTCCACGGTGCGCCGTGCCAGCTCGTCGTCGACGAACGCGTGGAGTTGATCATCGCGCATGCGACCCCCGAGAGCTGTCGTCCGTCGAGCAGTGACGCGGCGAGTCTACGACCGCGCATCGGACGCCCGACATGACCGTTGCGGCACCCACCGGGGCGAGATCACCGATGTGTCGCGACCGCGTCGCGGGGGTGCCGCGCCCGCCCTGGCACGGTCGGCGACGACGTCCACGGCGGCGTCATAGGTCCGCAATCGACACGCGCCCGTAACCTCCGCTAAACTTGCTTCGTTTGCTTAGCAACTGCTCGACAAGTAACCCGCGACCTCGATCGGGGCACTTATGGCCGGAGTCAAGGGCAGGGTCGTCGTCATCACCGGTGCCGGCGGGGGACTCGGCCGGCAGCACGCGCTGCTGTTCGCACGCGAAGGCGCCCGGGTGGTGGTCAACGACCTGGGAGGCAACCGCGACGGCTCCGGGTTCGGGTCGGACATGGCCGACGACGTGGTCACGGAGATCACGCAGGCCGGCGGCGAGGCGATCGCCAACTACGACGATGTCTCGACGAGCGACGGTGGTGAACGCATCGTCAAGACCGCGGTCGAGGCATTCGGACAGGTCGACGCGGTGATCAACAACGCAGGCATCCTGCGCGACAAGTCGTTCCACAAGATGTCGGCCGACCAGTGGGACGCGGTGCTGCGGGTCCACCTGTACGGCGCGTTCAACGTCACACGCGCCGCCTGGCCCCTGATGCGCGAGCAGCAGTTCGGCCGCGTGGTCGTCACGACGTCGACGTCGGGACTCTTCGGCAACTTCGGCCAGGCCAACTACGGGGCGGCCAAGATGGGGATGGTCGGCCTGATCAATACCCTGGCGGTCGAGGGGGCCCGCTACAACATCGCCGCCAACGCGGTCGCGCCGCTGGCGGACACGCGCATGACCGAGGACGTGATCCCCGACGAGGCCCGCGCGGGTCTGGACCCCGCCTACGTCTCGCCGGTCGTCGTGCACCTGGCGTCGGAGGAGTGCACGGACACCGGGATCGTCATCCTGGCGAGCGGCGGCCACTACGCCCGCATCGCGTACATGCAGGCGAAGGGCGTGCAGTTCGACCACGTGCCGTCGGTCGAAGAGATCGCGCTGTCGTGGAACGAGATCAGCGATCTGACGGACTCCGCGCCCGGACGCAACCCGCTGGAGTGACCTCCGACGTCGGACCGGGCCGCGGCGGTCCGCTCCGCGCTACGCTGCCGTCATGTGCGCAGCGGGGCCGACCGACGAACTGTTCGCGACCGACGCCTACGTGCACACGTTCGAGGCGGTCGTGGACGCCGTCGACGCCGACCAGCAGTTGGTGGCGCTCAACAGGACCGCGTTCTACCCCGGCGGTGGGGGACAGCCCTACGACGTGGGCCGGCTGCAGTGGCACGACGGCAGCGGCGATGTCGCGCGCACGCGCCGGGTCGCGGGGCGCGTGTGGCACGCGATCGCGCCCGACCAGCCACTACCCGATCCCGGCACGGGTGTCGAGGGTCGCATCGACTGGGAGCGTCGCCACCTGCTGATGCGGACGCACACGGCGCTGCACATCCTGTGCGGCGTCATCTGGCAGGACTTCGCTGTAGCGGTCACCGGCGGCAACATGGAGCCGGGCACCGGCCGGCTCGACTTCGAGTTG
This sequence comes from Euzebyales bacterium, assembly GCA_036374135.1. NCBI lineage: Bacteria > Bacillati > Actinomycetota > Nitriliruptoria > Euzebyales > Euzebyales bacterium. The sequence continues at coordinate 103,770 of DASUUK010000035.1, read as the reverse complement.
TCCGAGATGTCGGCGGAGCTCGGGCGCCGCCTCGAGCAGCGAATCAACGCCGAGATCGCCCGTGCGCGCGCGATCGCGGTCGAGTTCGTCGACCGCGCGCACGCCGACACCGACCCGGCGCTGATCCGCACGAAGGCGAACCTGATCCCGGCGAGCATCGATCCCCTGCGCGTCATCGACATCGCGGGGCTGGACCGTCAGGCCGACGGGGGCACCCATGTCGCGACGACCGCCGAGGTCGGCGCGGTGGAGGTCACCGGGACCCAGTCGAAGGGGCGCGCCAACAAGCGCGTCCGCATCGCGGTGCGGGATCAACCGTCCGAGGAGTCCAGCCGCAGGGCGTAACCTGTCGACCGGACGCCCGGAGCCGGCTCGTGGTCGAGCGCCGGGTCACGTTGGAAGCCGAGCCTGCTGTACAGGTCCCGCGCGTCCTCCATCTCCTGCGTGACCGCGAGGACGACCCGCTCCTTGCCCTCGTCGCGGGCCGCGGCGATGCAGCGCTCCATGAGCGCGCGGCCCACGCCGGTGCCGCGCTCCTCGGGCGGCACCGCCAGGACGCGGACCGCGGACGCGTCCGGCTGCGCACCCCGCCAGTCGGGGTACCGCGTCACGGTGCCGACGATGCGGTCGTCGCGCAGAGCCACCAGCACCTGCGCGTCGATCGACCGGCCGCGGACGTTTGCGATGTCCTGCGCGAACGATGACCAGGCGTCAGGCGCCATCCGGGCTGCGAACTCGCTGTACGCGTCGACCACCAGCGACGCCACGATGTCCAGCTCGTCGTCGCGGGCCTCACGTATGGTCAGTTCCTGTTCGCTCACGCCGACCCCTTGATCGTCGATCTCGTGGATGTATCGTCACGACTGGTGCACGACGAAACATAGCGTCGGCGCTCCTGGCCGCGTGCGCGCCGCATGGCGCACTGGTAGACAGGATCCGCCGGGCGGACGAAGGACACAGACGGCGATGAGCGCGCGTGCGGGTCACCCGGTCGTCAAACTGATCGCCTGGCTCGCAGTGGCGTTGGGATGCGCCCTGCTCGTGTCGTGGTGGTCCGCGGGCGACGTCGCCGCGCAGGACGACGAGATCGGCGACGTCGAGCTCGGTGCCCAGCTGTACGCGCAGGCGTGCGCGCAATGTCACGCGTCGGACGGCGGCGGCGCGCAGGTGCCGGGCACCGACCGGCAGGCTCCGGCGCTCGCGGGGTCGGGCGTTGCCGCGTCCTACGTCGACCTGGTCCTGCGGACCGGCCGGATGCCCCCGGCGGCGGATCCGTACGACAACCAGCCCCGCAACGTCGCGTTCGACGACGAGCAGAGGGCGGCGATCGTGGCGTGGGTCACCCAGGAGTTCGACCTGACCAACGACCTCGCCGAGGTCACGGACCTGCCCGAGGGCGATCCCGCCAACGGCCAGGCGGTGTACGCAGAGAACTGCGCGGCGTGCCACGGCTCGACCGGCGCAGGCGGCGTCGCGGGCGGCGGTGCCTGGACGCCGGCCGTCAACACCTATGACACCACGACGATCGTCGAGGCCATCAGGATCGGCCCCTTCCAGATGCCCGCGTTCGGTGACGACATCATCAGCGACCAGGATGCCGCCGACGTCGGTGCGTTCCTCGAGGAGGTCTCCTCCGAGAGTGGCACACCGCTCGGCCTGGTCGAACTCAACCCCGTGTTCGCATCGGGCTTCGTCGCGCTGCTGGCGGTCGCGATGATCCTGTCGCTGTTCTGGATCTCGTCGAAGCCGACCTGGTTCCCGGATCCCGACGCGGACGCGGACAAGACCGAGAGCGACGACACGCGTCCGACCGCCGTGCGCACCGCAGACCGGACGGAGCGATCCTGACGTGAACCCGAACATCTCGAGCAGCGACAGCGGTAGGCACACGTCCCGTGCCTCAAGCAGCGACAGCGGTAGGCACACGTCCCGTGCCTCAAGCAGCGACAGCGGTAGGCACACGTCCCGTGCCTCAAGTGCTCAACACCGTGGCCACGCCGCCCCGCAGGCCGCCGATGCGAGGCACACGTCATGAGCGACGAGCAGCGCAGTCGACCGGATCTGCAGGTCGTCAGCGAGGAGACCCCACCGCCCAGCCAGGCCAACGACGCGCTGGTCATCGGCAGTGCGATCGTCGCGGCGCTGGCGGGCATCGGCTTCGCGGTGGGGCTGGCGTTGCAGACCTCCATCGCGGTGTACGGCACGGCGCTCGCCATCGGGCTGCTGGCGCTCGGCTTCGGCGCGCGGCGCTACTTCAGTGACCTCTTCCCGGACATCGAGGCGGTCGAGCCGCGGCACCCAGACGACGGGGAGGACGACGAATCGGTCGCGGCGATCGCGCCACTCGAGCGACGGTCCATGTTGCGCAACACGCTCATCGGTGCGGGCGGTGTGTTCGGCCTGAGCCTGCTGGCGCCCGTGCCGTCGCTGGGGCCCGCGCCCGGCGACGAGCTCAAGCGAACGGACTGGCGCCGCGGCACGCGCCTCGTGACGACCGACGGGGAACCGATCAGCGCCGACAACGTCGCGACGGGTGGTGTGGCGACCGTCTGGCCTGAGGGCTCGGTCAACAACGAGATCTCCGCGGTCATCCTGGTGCGGGTCGGCGACGGCCACATCCGGGAGCCGACGAACCTGGAGTGGGTGGTCAACGACGAGCTGATCGCCTACTCGAAGGTGTGCACGCACGCCGGGTGCCCCGTCGGCCTGTTCCGCGAGCAGGACAACGCGTTGTTCTGCCCCTGCCACCAGTCGACGTTCGACGCGGTACGGGGCGCGGTGCCGACGTTCGGGCCGACGGCACGTGCGCTGCCGCAACTGCCGCTCGGTGTCGACGAGGAAGGCTTCCTGATCGCACTCGGCGACTTCGAGGAGCAGGTCGGACCCGCCTTCGGTTAGGACGCGAACTAACGTGGAGGCCCACCGCCGGGAAGGGACGCGATGACGCCGCTGTTCGGCAAGCTGCTCGACGAGCTCGACGCCCGCCTGCACGTACGGAGGGACGCCCGCAGGACCGCCAACAAGGTGTTCCCCAGCAACTGGTCGTTCCTGCTCGGTGAGGTGGCGGTGTTCTCCCTGGTCATCCTCGTGCTGACCGGTATCTTCCTGACCTTCTTCTACCGCCCGAACGTCGAGATGATCACCTACACGGGCAGCAACCCGGTCTTCGCGGGACGGTCGTTGCCGGCCGCCTTCGAGTCGATCGTGCGGCTGTCCAGCGATGTCAACGGCGGTCTGCTGTTCCGCCGCCTGCACCGCGGGGCGTCACACCTGTTCATCGCGACGATCGTGCTGCACATGCTGCGGATCATGCTGACCGGCGCATTCCGTAAGCCGCGCGAGCTCAACTACTTCGTCGGCATCGGGCTGCTGACGCTGGCCTTCGGCGCAGGGTTCACCGGCTACTCGCTGCCCTACGACTCGCTGGCCGGGACCGGCATCCGCATCGCCTACACCGAACTGCTGTCGCTGCCGCTGATCGGCGACCGGGTTGCGTTCTGGATCTTCGGCGGGGCGTTCCCGACAGGCGACGTCATCCCGCGCTTCTTCGTGCTGCACGTCATGGTGCTGCCGGCGGCGATCATCGCGACCGTCGGCCTGCACCTGTTCATGGTGTACCGACAGAAGCACACCCAGTTCCCGCGCCTCGGGGTCGACGGGCACAACCTCGTGCTCGGCAAGCCGCTGTGGCCGCTGCAGTTCGCCGAGAGCACGACGCTGTTCCTGTGGACGGGCGGGCTGCTCGCCGCCGCCGCCGTGCTGATCCCCTGGAGCGATGTGTCGCTGCTCGGCCCGTACATCCCCGGCGAGGTGGGCAACAACGCGCAGCCCGACTGGTTCCTGTTCTGGCTCGAGGGCGCGTTGCGGATCTTCCCACCGCTCGAGTTCACGATCCCACCCGGCATCGTCATATCTGGCCCGTTCGTGGCCGGTGTCGTGCTGCCCGGACTGATCTTCACCTTCCTCGCGCTCTACCCGTTTCTCGAGAAGCGCGTCTACGACCTGTCCGGCGAGTGGCACGTGCTGCAGAACCCGCTGGAGATCCCGCTGCGCGCCGGCGTGATGCTCGGCGTGTTCAGCGGTCTGCTCATCCTGTCGGCCGCCGCGACCAACGACATCCTCTCGCGGATGCTGGGCATCCCCATCGAGATGATCACCTGGATCGCGCGGGTCGCGGTGATCGTCGTACCCGTCGTGCTCGGCTTGTGGATCGCGCGGTACTCCCGCAAGCGGCTGCGGCGCCGGGGTCTGGACGTCCCCAGCTCCGAGGTCGACGGCCAGGAGCGGTACATCGCCGCCTGACCACATGGTGCACGGGTCGGACCCCTCCGGCGATCGGATGTATCACACGCCGGTCCACGTGCCTCATCTTCACGATGATCTCCGCACGAATCTCAGACGCAGCCTGCGCAACGCGCGGGCGACCGGCCGGCCGCTGCGTAGACTCCGCCCCCATGGATGCTGACATCGGACAGCTGCTGCTGCGCGCGGCTGAGGGCGAGCGACAGGCGTGGGACGCTCTCGTCGAGCGGCACGCGCGCCTGGTGTGGTCCGTCGCCCGATCGTTCGGTTTCGACGATGCGACCGCCGCCGACGTCAGCCAGACCGTGTGGCTGCGTCTTGTCGAGCACCTCGACCGCATACGTGATCCGCAACGCCTGCCAGGATGGCTGGCGACCACGACGCGTCGGGAGGCGCTGCGAGTGCTGCGGGGGCAGCGTCGGCAACAGCCCTCGGAGATGGTTGAGACGACACCGGACCGGACGTCGCCGGCACCGGAGGAGCTCCTGCTGGACACGGAGCTACGACGCCAGGTCCACGCCGCATTCGCGGAGCTTCCGGACCGGTGTCGGCAGCTGCTGCGCCTGATGTGCGCGGAGCCGCGACTGGACTACGCGACCATCTCGGAGATCATCGGGCGTCCCGTCGGCAGCCTCGGGCCGACGAGGGCGCGCTGCCTGTCCCACCTGCGGCGGCTGATCGACAACCCGAGCACGACGGGAGCGCGACGACGTGGCTGATCACCCTGACGCCGACCGCACGGGCGTGCCACCGCCGCACCCGGATGGGTTGGACGCGACGTCGTCGTCCGATGGCGGCATGAACGACGACGAGCTGATCGGCATCCTGCACGAGGTGTTCGACGCCGTCGATGCGCCGCCTGGACACGTCGTTGCGCAGGCCCGGGATGCGTACCTCTGGCACAACGTCGACGTCGAACTGGCGGAGCTGGTCTTCGACTCGGCTGCGACGAGCGAACCCTCGGGCGTCCGCGCGGCCGAGGCGCCGCGGCAGGTGACGTTCCGCGCGCCGGGGCTCGAGATCGAGGTCGAGGTGGTGTCGGAGCGCACGCGGATCGTGATCGGTCAGCTCGTGCCGGCACAGGAGGCGACGGTCGAGCTGCGTCACAGCGGACGGCGCGACGAAACCACCGCCGACGCCCTCGGTCGGTTCTCGTTCGACGACGTGGCGGCCGGCCCGATCAAGTTGAGCGTCGTCACGGCGTCAGGTGCGACGGTGCAGACGGAGGGCCTCGTCGTCTGACCCGCGTCAGCTCTGTGGTGCCGTGTCGTCCTCACCGTTCTGCCCACCGCCACCGTTGGGCGGGGGACCGTCGCCGCCCTCGTCCGGGGCCGGCTCGGGCTCGGCGGGTGGATCCTGCTCGACGGGCTCCTGCACCTCGGGCTGCTCCTCGGGCTCGGGCGCTGGAGCGGGCGCCGGCGCCTGCGTCGGCTCAGGTTCCGGAGCGGGCGCGGGCTCCGACGGCGCCTCCTCGACGGGCTCGTCGGCGGGCTCGTCGGCGGGCTCGTCGGCGGGCTCGGGCTCGGCTTCAACCTCGGGCTCGGGCGCCGCGTCGTCGACGATCTCGAAGTCGCCGCTCGGCTCCGGGAAATCGTGCGGATCGGTGAACCGCAGCGCCTCCCGCATGTACTCGGCCCACAGCTCGGCGGGGAAGCCGCCGCCCGTGGGAGCGCCGGCGATCGGCTGGTTGGAGTTGCGGTAGCCCATCCAGGTGACGGTGGTCAGATCCGGTGTGAAGCCGGCGAACCACGCATCCGCCGCGTTCTGGGTGGTGCCGGTCTTGCCGGCCGCCGGACGATCGATCTGGGCAGCGACCCCGGTGCCCGAGTCGATCACGCCCCGCAGGACATCCACCGTCGTCCACGCGACATCCTCCGGCAGCACGCGGCGCGGCTCGGAGTCGGGCTGGAACAGCACCTGGCCGTCGGACTCGACACGGGTGATCGTGCGCGGCCGCCTGGCGACCCCACCGCTGGCGAGGGTGTTGTACGCGGCCGCGAGGTCGAGTGGCGTGACCTCCTCGGCACCCAGCACGATCGACGGGTTGGGTTCGAGCTCCGACGCGATGCCGGCGCGCTCGCCGAGGCGCGCGATCGCGTCGGCACCCACCTCGAGGGCGACCTGGGCGTACACCGTGTTGACGGAGCTCCACGTCGCTTCCCGCAGGGTCATCGATCCGTACGCCGCGCCACCGTAGTTGGAGACCTCCCAGCCGTTGGGGTCCCCGGACTCCCCGGCACCGAAGGTGATCGTCGACGGTGCGTCGAACCAGCTTTCCGGGGACCGCCCGTCGGCGATCCACGCCGCCAGCGCCAGCGGCTTGAACGTGGACCCCGGCTGCCGCCCGAGGCGCTGCGGTCCTCCGACCGCCAGGTTGTACTGGTCGCGTTCGTGGTTGCGTCCGCCGACGATCGCGCGTACGGCGCCGGTGGACGGGTCGAGCGACACGAGCGCTCCGGTCGGCACCTTGACGTCGTCGCCGGCGAGCGCGCGCAGCTCACCGCCGAGCTGGTCGAAGCGGCGGTCGTAGACCTCCTCGGCGGCGCGTTGCATGCGCAGGTTGAGCGTCGTCGTGACCGTCAGTCCGCGGTAGGCCTGTTCGCCCAGGCGCTCGCTGAGCTCCTGCTCGACCATGTCCATGAAGAACGGCGCGTTGCCCGACACGCGCTTGGCACGGGGCGTGACTGCGGGCCGCTCGGCGCGCATCTGCGCGGCCTCAGCCTCCGTGATCCACTGCTGGGCCAAGAGCTGATCGACCACGTACGCGTAGCGCTCGGCGGCGCGCTCGGGATGCTCGACCGGATCCGACGCCGAGGGCGCGGGGATCAGGCCCGCGAGCAGCGCCGACTCGGCCGGGGTCAGCTTGCCGACGGTCTTGCCGAAGTAAGCCCGCGACGCGGCCTGGATGCCGTACGCCCCACGCCCGAAGTAGATGGTGTTGAGGTACCACTCGAGGATCTGGTCCTTCGACACCTCCCGCTCCATCTTCATCGCCAGCACGGCTTCGCGAGCCTTGCGCATCGCGGTGTGTTCGGTGTCGCCGGTGACGTTCTTGATGTACTGCTGGCTGATGGTCGAGCCGCCCTGCCGCAGTTCGCCGGAACGCACGTTGCGGACGGCCGCCCGCACGATGCCCGGCACGCTCACACCGGGGTGCTCGTAGAACTCTGCGTCCTCGGCGGCCAGCACCGCCTGCTTCGTGTGGTCGGGGATGCGATCCAGATCGACGTCGGACCGCGCGGCCTCCTCGTACAGCTCGCCGACCTTGCGACCGCGCGTGTCGAGCACGACGGTCGGTGCCGTGTCCAGCTCGCCGGGCAGTGGCACCGACGCGACCGCGTACACGACGGCACCGGCGACGACCGCGGCGATCAGCAGCACCGTCAGCAACATGCCCAGCCAGAAGCTCGGTCTCCGGTACCAGCGTCGGCGACGACGCCGTCGGGCGCGGACGGGCTCATGGGGAGGGGTCCACTCGCGGCGACGGGCCGGGATCTGCGTGTGCGGAGTCGTCTGCAGACCGCGTGTCCGCGGGGACTGCGGCGCGTTCATGTGCAACGAGTCTGCCACCGTCGGCATGATCCGCATGACCCGCATCGGCACGTCGTGCAGGTTCTCCCTGGCCAGGCGGACGGGCTACGCGGAGTGGGACTGACCCATCAGCACGCTCTCGTGCAGATGGTTCCAGCCGCACACGAGGCAGCACTCGACGGTGTAGGCGGTGAACGAGTCATGGTCAGCCGCCAGGTCCTCCAACTCCTCCCGGGTCCACACCGGCGTGCCCGACCTGCGGCGCAGATCGCGGCCGAACACGTAGGTCACGAGCCGCAGCGAGGAGGTGGCGTCCGCCGCCACGTGCGCGCGCCGGTCGGCCAGGGCGCAGATTGGACACCGGCGCTCACTCGGGGTACCGATGTTGCGCGCCGCACGCAGCAGCTCGGGGTGCGCGTCGCACACGTCGGCCACCGCAACGGAGCCCTGCGACACCCGGCGAACGAGTGCGCGCTTGGCCATCCGGTAGTCGGTTGAGCTTCGCATGCCGCTCCCGCAAGTCTAAAGCGGGCGCTCGAGGACGGTTCCGGCACCGTCCCACCTGCCCGTCCGGCCAGGGATTGACGTCAGAACATATCGGCGCGATACATCGGCGCGATAGACTTGCGCCGTCGAAAGCTTCGTGGGGCCTGGTTCCACGAACGACTGGAGGACCGGCTCCCGCCGGACAGAGATTCTCGTGGGGCCTGGTTCCACGAACGACCGGAGGACCGGCTCCCGCCGGACAAGAACCCGTCCATGTGAGGAACATCTCGTGCTGGAGCTCGCCATCCTCGGGTTGCTCAAAGAGCGACCGATGCATGGCTACGAGCTGCGCAAGCAGCTCGCGCAGCGCCTCGGGTTGTTCTGGACCGTCTCGTTCGGCTCGCTCTATCCGACCCTCAAGAAGCTGGAGCGCCGGGGCGTCGTCGAGAAGGTCCCGACGAAGTCGACCGACGAGCGCCCACGCCGCAAGCAGGAGTACCGGATCACCGACGCCGGCGAGGCCGACTTCCTGGAGCTGCTCGGCGAGCTCGACGCGCAGGAGGTCGAGGAGGAGAAGTTCTCACTGCGGCTCGCGTTCTTCAGCTACCTGAGCCCTGAGATCCGCCTCCGCCTGCTCGAACGGCGTCGGTCGTACCTGCGCGAGCGGCTCGATCAGGCCGACCGTGCGCTGCGACGTGCCAGGCGGCTGCGCGCCGACACGTACACGATCGCCTTGATGCGCCACGGGGTCAACGGCATCACCAATGACATCGCATGGCTGGACGAGCTCATCACCGCCGAGCGCGTCCGCGTGACCGAGGATCGCGGCGAGGTCGACGATTCCGTCGAACCGTCGCAGGCGCCCGAGCCACCCCACGACTCGACCGACGTGACCGAATCCACTTCGCCGTTCATCCGCAGGCAGGAGCCGCAGGCCTGACGACCGATCGTCGTCGGCGCCCGTGCGCCGACGCAAGGAGTACAAGTCATGGGCACACACCGCACACCCGTCCGGGTCGCCGTGGTCGGCGTCGGCAACTGCGCCAGCTCGCTGGCGCAGGGGGTGCACTACTACGCCGACGCCCAGGCAGGCGAGGACGTGCCGGGGCTGATGCACGTCGAGCTCGGGGGGTACCACGTCAGTGATCTCGAGTTCGTGGCGGCGTTCGACGTCGACGCCAAGAAGGTCGGGCGCGACCTCGCCGAAGCGATCGTTGCCCCGCCGAACAACACGATCCAGTTCGCCGAGGTCCCACCGATCGGTGTCGAGGTGCAGCGCGGCCCGACGCTCGACGGCTTCGGCGAGTACTACCGCGAGACGAGCGAGGAGAGCGACGCGTCACCCGTCGACGTCGCCGCCGTGCTGCGCGAATCCGGCGCCGAGGTGCTGGTGTGCTATCTGCCCGTCGGGTCCGAGGACGCCGCCCGGTACTACGCCGAGCAGGCGCTCGCCGCGGGCGTGGCGTTCGTCAACTGCCTGCCGGTCTTCATCGCGAGCGACCCCGCGTGGGCACAGCGCTTCACGTCCGCGGGCGTGCCGATCATCGGCGACGACGTCAAGTCGCAGGTCGGGGCGACCATCACACACCGCATGCTCGCCCGGCTGTTCGAGGACCGCGGAGCCGCCATCGACCGCACGTACCAGCTCAACTTCGGCGGCAACATGGACTTCATGAACATGTTGGAGCGCAAGCGCCTGACGTCGAAGAAGGTTTCCAAGACGCAGTCGGTCACCAGCCAGCTCGACACGCCGATCGGGCGCGACGACATCCACATCGGTCCCAGCGACCACGTGCCGTGGCTGGAGGACCGCAAGTGGGCCTACATCCGCATGGAGGGGCGCAACTTCGGTGATGTCCCGATCAGTGTCGAGATCAAGCTCGAGGTGTGGGACTCACCCAACTCGGCCGGTGTGGTGATCGACGCGGTGCGTTGCGCGCGGCTGGCCATCGACCGCGGCATCGGTGGCCCGCTGCTCGGACCCTCCAGCTACTTCATGAAGTCGCCGCCGGCCCAGTTCACCGACGACGTCTGCCACCGGATGGTCGAGGAGTTCATCGCCGGCCCGGTCGGCGACTTCGCGGTCGACCTGCGCGAGCACGCCACCAGCTGACCTGCTCACCACAGGACGCCGGTCCGGTCCGGCGGCAGGTAGCGCCAGCCGACGCATCGGCTGACGGCTGCCACGGGGACGGGTCCGAAGTGCCGGCTGTCGGTGCTCGCCGCAGCGTTGTCACCGCGCAGGTCGACGCCGTCGGCGCCGACGTGCCGCGCCCGCTTGAGCAGCAGCCGGTCAGGCACCCGCGGATCGGCGGCGAGGGCGAGCCGCCCCGCGCGCACCCGGCCCGGTAGACGCACCAGCACCAGTCGGTCTCCCGAACGCAGTGTCGGCGCCATGCTCGAACCGTCCACGACGACGTGGCGCACGCCGCCGCGGCGTGCCCAGGTCGCGAGGGCGGCGGCCCCCAGCGCGATGGTTAGCGGGCGCAGCACCCGGACACACTACGACCCTGCAACGTCGCATGCGTCATCGACGCTCCAAGGAGTCCTCAGGCATGAACATCAGCACTCGACTGCTCACGCTGCTCGACCGGGTGGCTGCGCCGACCACGGTGCACGCGCACTGCGACATCCCCTGCGGCATCTACGACCCGGAGCAGGCACGGATCGAGGCAGAGTCCTGCTTCAAGATCGCCCAGAAGATGGCGGACTCGGACGACGAGCTGTTCAAGCAGCGCTGCGTCATCGTGAAGGAAGAGCGTGCCGAGCTCGCCAAGCACCACATCTCGGTCCTGTTCAGCGACCGGTTCAAGCCCGAGCACCTCGACCAGTTCCCGAACCTCCAGGACACGTTCTGGCGGGCGCTGAAGCAGTGCTCCCAGGTCAAGCGCAGCAACGACCCCGCCGAGGGCCAGAAGCTGCTCGATCTGATCGACGAGATCGACGACATGTGGAAGAAGACCGGCGGACTGGAAGAGACGCGCGTCAACGGTCGTCCCGGCTAGACGACGGCGTACGCTCGCTCTGTACGGGTCCCGCCGTTCGGCGGGGCCCGTCGCCGTGTGACGACGGGAGCTGCCACAGATGAGCGCGCCGCCACCGACCCGACCGGGCACGACGTTGCGCCGCCTGGCTCGTGCGGTCGGTGTCGCCGACGCCTACGACGCATCCGGGCGGACGCACCACGCGCCGGATGCGACGCTGCGGGCCGCGCTGCGTGAGCTGGGTCACCCGTGTGACACCGACGGGGACGCCGCCCGGTCGCTGCGGGCAGTGCGACGTGCGGCGTGGACGCGCCCGGTCGACCCCGTCGCGGTCTGCTGGCGCGACGCAACCGGCACGTCGGCCCGGACGCGCGTGTCCGTCAGCGCCGGTTCCCGCGCCACGGTCCGGTTGACGCTGGAGGTCGAGAACGGGGGGCGCGTCCCCGTCGCGCCTCCCGTGTGGGGTGGTGTGGCGGACACGACGGCGGGTCCGCGGCGGCGCGGCGCCGTCACCCTGCCGCAGGACCTGCCGCTCGGCTACCACCACCTGACGGTCGACGACAGACAGGCGACGGCTGTCTGCACCGTCATCGTCGCGCCGGGCAGCGCGCCCGCGGTCACCGCTCGGCGTCGATGGGGGTGGATGCTGCAGGCCTACGCGGTGCGGTCGGCCGGCAGCTGGGGACAGGGCGAGTTCCGCGACATCGGGATGCTCGCAGACTGGGCCGCCCCCCACGGGGCGGACTTCCTGCTGATCAACCCCGTGCACGCCACGGAGCCGACGCTGCCCCAGCAGCCGTCGCCGTACTCGCCGACCAGCCGACGCTTCGTGAACCCCTGCTATCTGCACGTGCCCGACGTCGACGGCTTCACCCAGCTCGCGGCGTCCGATCCGCGGTGGGAGCATGCGGCCCTTCCCGGTTCCTTGCGGCCGGACACGGATCGCATCGATCGCGACGCGGTGTGGGCGACCAAGCGGGCGGCGCTGTGGCAGCTGTACACCCGCGGCCCTGCCGACGACGCCGACGCCCGGGCACGGCTGGCGGCGTTCCGCGACGCTGGCGGCACAGCACTCCAACGCTTCGCGGTGTTCTGCGCGCTCGCGGAGGAGCACGGCGGCTCCTTCGAGGACTGGCCCGCGGACCTGCGGGATCCGCGGTCGGAAGCCGTCGCGGCGTGGGCGGGCTCGCACGCCGATCTCGTGGCCTTCCACGCATGGCTGCAGCAGCTGTGCACGGACCAGCTCGACGCCATGCAGGCCCGCGCACACCTGGCTGGCATGGACATCGGCGTCATTGGTGACCTCGCCGTCGGTGTCGCGCCCGGCGGCGCTGACGTCTGGGCGCTGCCCGACGAGTTCGCACGCACGATGCGCGTCGGCGCGCCCCCCGACGCGTTCAACCGCCAGGGACAGGACTGGGACCAGCCCCCGCCGTTGCCGAACGTCATGCGCGACACCGGGCACCGCACCATGCGGGAGGTGCTGGCGGCCGCGTTCGCCGGCTCCGGGGGTCTGCGGATCGATCACATCCTCGGGTTCTCGCGGTTGTTCTGGATTCCCGAGGGTGGGTCTCCCGCCGATGGAACGTACGTGCGCTATCCCGCGGAGGAACTGTTCGCGGTCCTCACGCTCGAGGCACGACGAGCAGGGGCCGTGGTGATCGGCGAGGACCTGGGAACCGTTGACGACCGCATCAGGCGGCTGATGCGCGAGCGGGGCGTCGCCGGCAGCGCCGTCCTGTGGTTCGAGGTCGACGAGTGCACGCCGCACGGTCGGCGGCGGCCACGGGACTACCCGCGCGCGGCGCTCGCGTCGGTGACCACCCACGACCTGCCGACCGCGACGGGATGGTGGGACGGGTCATCGCTGGAGATCCGCGACGAGCTCGACCTGCTGGGCCGGCCACTGTCGGAGGAACGCGCCGAGCGCGCGCGCGAGCACGCGTCGATGCTGGCGCTGCTGGAGGAGGCCGGCATCGCCGTCGACGACGCGGGCGTGCGCGAGCGTGTCGTGGCGATGCACCGGCTGCTCGCGGAGACACCGACCGCGCTGGTCGCCGTCGCGCTGTGGGACGGCGTGGGCGACCCTCGCCAGCCGAACCTGCCGGGCACGGTCGACGCGTACCCCAACTGGCGGTTGCCGCTGGCGGAGCCGGGTCCGGACGGTCTCCGGCCGATCACCGTGGAGCGGCTGCGCTCCTCACCGGCCATCGCCGAGGTCGCGGCCACCGTGCACACCGCCCGGCGCTGACCTGATCGCGTGCAGCGTGAGGAACACCGTGATCCCGTCCGTGGCCGCGTGGCACACGGCTGGCGTCCGCACCGTCACGCCTGCCGATCGCGCCACCACGCGTCGAGCAGTGCACGGCCGTCTGCCTCCGTCAGCGGTCCCTTCTCGATGCGCGCGTCGAGGAGGTGCCGGTACGCCTCGCCGACCAGCGGGCCCGGTGCGATCCCGAGGTGCTCCATGATCTGGTGACCGTCGAGCGGCGGGCGCAGCGCGGCGAGTTGCTCCTCGTGACGCAGTGCGACGATGCGCTCCTCGAGCTCGTCCATCGCCGCGGCGAGCGTACGCGCCGTGCGTCGGTTCTGGGTCGTGACATCCGCGCGCGCGAGCGCGTTGAGCCGTCGGAGCTGTTCGTCGGAGCCGGCGTCGCGGGCGTAGCGGCGGACCGCCGAGTCGGTCCACCCCTGCTCCGAGTAGCCGTGGAACCGCAGGTGGAGGTACACGAGCTGCGTGACGTCATCGATCATGCGCCTGGAGTAGCGCAGTTCCGTCATGCGGGCGCGCGCCATGCGGGCGCCAACCACCTCGTGGTGATGGAACGTGACCTTCCCGCCACCGCCGAACCGCCGCGTCGCCGGCTTGCCGATGTCGTGCAGGAGGCCAGCGAGTCGCAGGACCAGGTCATCGGGCTCGCACCGCTCCACGACCGCGAGCGTGTGGGCGTACACATCCTTGTGGTGGTGGGCGGGATCGCGTTCCATGCGCAGCGCTGGCAGTTCCGGCAGGAAGTGGTCCGCGAGGCCGGTCTCGCACAGCAGGTCCAGCCCGCGGCCCGCCTGTTCGGCGACGACGAGCTTGTTCAGCTCGTCGCGGATGCGCTCACGACTGATCGAATCCAGCTGATCCGCCATGGCCGTCGCCGCCGTCCGCGCCTCGTCGTCGACGTCGGCGTCGAGGACGGCGGCGAAGCGCGCGAGCCTGACCATGCGCAACGGATCGTCGCCGAAGCTGGTCTCGGCGGCGACCGGCGTGCGCAGCAGGCGCCTGTGCAGATCGGTCAATCCGCCGAACGGATCGACGAACCTGCGGTCCACCAGGTCGACCGCCATCGCGTTGCACGTGAAGTCGCGGCGTGACAGATCCGTCTCAATGTCGTCACCGTAGGACACCTCGGGATGACGCGACCCACGCTGGTACGTGTCCGAGCGCAGGGTCGTGACCTCGAACGTCGTGCCGTCGCGACGCGCGCTGACCGTGCCGAACCTGGCGCCCGTCAGCCAGAGGTCGTCGGCCCACCCCCGCAGGAGGCGCTCGGTGTCGCCGGGGCGCGCCGTCGTGGCGAGATCGAGGTCCCGACCGTGCGGCCCGTCATGTGTGAGCGGCCCGTACAGCAGCGTGTCGCGCACGGTGCCGCCGACGAGGTACAGCTCGTGACCGTCGTCGGCGAAGCGCGCCGCCAGCTCGTCGGCGGCCGGATAGACCGCGACGAGCTCAGCGAGTTGGCGCTGCTGCGTGTCGGTGTCGGACATGGATGGCCATGCTAGACCGCACGGTGACAGACCAGAGCGCCGGCGAATTATGCTTGCGCTCCATGTCCTCGTACGCACCCAGGCCAGCCCGTCGCGGCGGTCGCGCCCGGTCCGGCTCCGCGGAGTGAGCGGACCCATCCGCAGCGCAGCCGGCATCGACGTGGACGACACCTCACCGCGCCACTCTGCGCTCGTGGCCGCCGGCATCCTGCTGTCGCGGATGAGCGGGCTGGTGCGGACCGCCGTGTTCGGCGCTGTCTTCGGCGTCGGGCCGGTCGCCGACGCGTTCCAGGCGGCACTTCGCATCCCGAACCTCTTGCAGAACCTGCTCGGCGAAGGTGTGCTGTCGGCGTCCTTCATCCCCGTCTACAGCCGTCTGCTGGCCCAGGGACGTGACGAGGAGGCCGGCCGCGTCGCCGGCGCGATCCTCGGGCTGCTGACGGCGTTGACCGGCGTGCTGGCCGTGGTGGGCGTCACCCTGGCGGAACCGATCACCCGGCTGATCGCGGTCGGCTTCACCGACGAACGGCTCGACCTGACCGTCGCCCTGACCAGGATCATGTTCCCGGGCGTGGGGTTCCTCGTGCTGTCGGCGTGGTGCCTGGGCGTACTCAACAGCCACCGGCGGTTCTTCCTCTCGTACGTCGCCCCCGTCATCTGGAACGTCACACAGATCGTGGTCCTCGTGGTCGCGGCGACATTCGTGATCACCGAGGGGCCCGACAGGCTCGAGCAGCTCTCGATCGCACTCGCGTGGGGGGTGCTGGCCGGTGGCGTCCTGCAGTTCGCGGTCCAGATCGGGCCGGTGCTGCGATCCGCCCGCGGGTTGCGGCCATCGCTGGACACCAGCATCCCCGGGGTGCGCACGACACTGCGATCGTTCTGGCCTGTGGTCGCCGGGCGTGGCGTCGTCCAGCTGATGGCCTACATGGACCTGTTGCTCGCCAGCCTGCTGGCCGCCGGCGCGCTCGCCGCCCTGGAGTACGCCACCCGGCTGGCGCTCCTGCCCATCAGCCTGTTCGGGATGAGCGTCGCAGCCTCGGAGCTGCCGGCGCTGTCGTCCCTCGACACCACGAGCGGCGGCCTCGTGGCACGGCGGTTGCGGCCGATGCTGGCGCGGATCGCGTTCTACGTCGTGCCGTCCATCGTGGGGTTCGTCGTACTCGGCGACCTGCTGTACGACGTGGTGCTGACCCCGCTGGCGGCGCGTCAGGTGTGGTTCATCCTGCTCGGTTCGTGCGTCGGCCTGCTGTCGAGCACCTCGTCGCGGCTGCTGCAGTCCGCGCTGTACGCCGGCGGGGACACCCGCACGCCGACGCGCTACGCCATCCTGCGCGTGCTGGTCGCGGCGGCGCTCGGTGCGTTCCTGATGCTGCAGTTCGACCGCCTGGCAGTCACGAACGACGGCGTCATCCTCGACGGCTCGCTACCCGCTCTCACGCCGCTTTCGCAGGCCGCCCGAGCCACCGATGAAGACACGTTCCTGCGGCTGGGAGCCGTCGGGTTGACGCTGGCCGCCGGCATCTCGTCGTGGCTCGAGCTCGGCCTGCTGCGGCGCCACCTGACGCGCATCGGCGCCGTGGGCGTGCGGGTGGGTGGGGGCTGGCTCGCACGGACCGCACTCGCAGGCGTACTCGCGGCCGCGGCCGGTGTCGGGACGCGGATCGCGCTGGCCGCAGAGCCCCTGCTGGTGGTGCTGCCCGCAGCAGCAGCCGCGGTCTGCTCGACCTACTTCATCGCCGCAGGTCTCGCGCGCTTGCCCGAGATCGGTTACATGCTGCGACTGCTGCGCCGGCGGTGACACGGCACGCGGTTCTCTCGACGGGCGCCGAGAAGTACACTCGACGCCTGGTCCAGCCCCTGAGGGCACGTCGTCCGCAGTGAGCAAACGAATGGAACCGGGGCGTACAGCGCAATGGCCGAGGTCGTCGACCACCGGTGTCGCAGCGCGAGCAGTCACCGGCACGCGCGTGAGCACGGTCTGACTGACCGTCGCCGTAGGCGCATGTCATGAGCGACGAAGCCGATCGCACCGGAGTCCTGACGGGCGGCGGGCCCGAGCCCGACCCTTCACTCCCGCCCCGGGTGCTCAGCGACCGCTACCTGCTGGAGGAGCGCATCGCGATCGGCGGCATGGCGACCGTGTGGCGGTCGCACGACGAGAAGCTGGCGCGCACGGTGGCGGTGAAGCTGCTCCACAAGCACCTGTCCAACGACCGCGCCTTCCGCGAGCGCTTCCGCCGGGAGGCCGTCGCGGCGGCCAAGCTGGCGCATCCGGGCATCGTCGGCATCTACGACACGGGCCGTGACGGCGACTGGGTCTACCTCGTCATGGAGTTCGTCCAGGGCGTGACGCTGCGCGAGGTCATGGTGCAGTACGGGCGACTGGATCCCGGCCTCGCCGCGAGCGTCGGCATGCGGGTCGCCTTCGCGCTCGACTTCGCCCATGAGCGCGGGCTCGTCCACCGGGACGTCAAGCCGGCCAACATCCTCCTCGGCCATGAGGGTGCGGTGAAGATGGGCGACTTCGGGATCGTCAAGGTCGAGCACGCACGCACCGAGCTGACCAAGACGGGCATGGTGCTCGGCACGGCCGCCTACGTCGCGCCGGAACAGGTGGAGGACAGCGCGGTCGACGGCCGTGCCGACCAGTACTCGCTGGGCTGCGTGCTGTACGAGGCGCTGAGCGGCCAGCAACCATTCTCGGCCGCGTCGACCGTGGCGATCGCGGCGCAGCGGCTGGATCACGAGCCGCTGGCGCTCCGGTCACTGCGTGCGGACGTCCCGCGCGAGCTCGACGACGTGGTCATGCGTGCCCTCGCGCGCAGCCCGTCGGACCGGCACCCCAACTGTCGGGCGCTGGCCGAGGCGCTCGAACCTTGGGCGCGCGAGGACGACGTCCTGATCGAGACGACCCAGATGCTGGTTCGTGGCGAGACGGTGCCCGACGTCGAGGCGTCGCCCTACGTGTCGCAGCCGATCAACAGCCGATCGTTCATCCGCAGCGAAGGGCGCTGGCTCGCATCCGCGCTGGGCCTGCTGATCGTGTCGGTGCTGCTTATCGCGGCGGGCGTCGCGACCGGCGTGTTCGAGATCCGCGGCGTCCCCCTGCTCACCGTCAGCGGCGACGAGGCGACCCCCGCCGCGGTCACGCCACAGCCGTTGGAGATCGCCGAGCTGTCGACGCTCGACCCGCAGGGATTCCCCCCGACCGAGAACGATGATCTGTTGTCGGCGCTCGTCGACGGCGACCCCGACACACGATGGCGGACCGACACCTACTCGGACGAGGACTTCGGCAACCTGAAGAACGGCCTGGGCGTGGTGGCCGACTTCGGCGAGACCGTGCGGCCCACGACGATGACCATCGGCATCCCGACGGGGGGCATCAGTTTCGACGTCCGCGTCAGCGACGAGCTCACCGACGATCCCGATGCGTGGATGACGGTGGCCGAGCAACGGGCTGCCCAGGGTCCGACAGCGGTCATCACGTTCACCGACGAGCTCGAGGCGAGGTACGTGATGATCTGGATCGTGGCGCCGCTCGTCCAGGAGGACCGCGGCTACACCGCCTCGTTCTCCGAGATCTCGGTCGAGGGCGTCAGGAGCGGCGGCCAGTAGGCCATGACGACCGACGACGAGCTGGTCGCGCGCGCCCGCGCGGGCGACGACGGCGCGTTCGACGCCATCGTGGAGCGGTACGCCGATCATGTGTACGGGGTGTGCCTGCGCTACTTCCGTGATCCCCACGACGCCGACGACGCGTTCCAGATGGCCTTCCTCGCCTGCTACCGCGGACTGCGCGGCTTCCGCGGTCGCGCCCAGCTGTCGACCTGGCTGTACCGCGTGGCCACCAACGCCTGCCACGATCTCGCGCGCCGGCGGGCCCGCCGGCCACGTACCGTGCCGCTCGATGACGAACGTCGCGCTGTGGGCGCCGTCGACCAGTCGGCGGTCGACCGCCTGGCCGCCGCCGAGCTGCAACCGGCCCTGGTCGACGCGCTGAACCACCTGGACGACGACCAGCGCCAGGCGGTCGTCTTGCGCGATGTCATCGGTGCGAGCTACGCGGAGATCGCGAGCGCCCAGGGTGTCGCGGTCGGGACGGCGAAGTCACGGGTGCACCGCGGCCACGCACGTCTCGCCGAACTGCTGGCCCCGACCGGGAACCGATCCGAGGCCTTAGGACCTCCAACCGTGCAGGACTGACTGCGCATGCGTGACGATCACCAGACCTCGACGGACGCCGTGGACGACGGCGAGCTGCTGGCCGCCTACCTCGACAGCGAGACCGACGACACCACGACCGCCCGGCTGGAGCGGCGCCTCGCCGACGATGCGGCGCTGGCCGAGCGGCTCGACGCGATCGCACAGGTCCGCATGCGGATGCAGCGGCTCTCAGAGGTCTCCGCACCGGACGAGGCGCGGCAACGTCTGCGCGAGGAACTGGCGCGCGTGCGCGGCGGCACGACCGTCGGCGGGCCTGCCGGCGCCGATGCGCCGACGGGCGCAGGACGCCGCCGGTGGTGGGCGCTCCGCGCCGGACCTGCGTTGGCAGCGGCGGCGGTCCTGGTCATCGCCGTGTTCGGTGCCGCGACGCTGCTCAGACCCGTCGGCGGCAGCGAGGAGAGCGGCGAGGCGCTCGTCGCCGACGAGGGAGACGCGGCCGAGGCGGCCGGTGCTGGCGGAGCAGACGACGCCCCGCAGGCGGACGAGCAGCCCGCCGGGGAGGCCGCCGACACTGCCGCGGCGCAGGCGCAGGCGGCCCCGGTGGACAGTGACAGCGAGATCGCCACACGCGCCCTGGAGCTGCGCGCCGATGCGCCGGACGATCTGCGGGCGCGCGAACGGCAGCTGCGCGAACGCGCCGGCCTGCCGACCGACCGGCTGTGCGTCACCGAGCTCGACGCGGCGACGGTTGATCTCGTGGACGAGGACGGACGTGTCGCGCTGGCCATGCTGTTGTCCGACGTCGACCAGATCGTGCTGCTCGTGCCACGGACGTGCGCCGCCATACGCACCATCCCGGCGTCGCGATGACCTGACCGGTCACCCCGCCCGGCGGCGTCCCGCCACGAGCTCACCGCGGCGCTCCGCCGCCTGCGGCCTCAACCCTGCAGACCGCGCCCGGCCAGCCAGACGGCGACCGGATAGGCGAGCACGGCGAGCCCGGAGGCCGGCAACAGCGTGCCGAAGCCCACCAGGAAGGCGACGGCCACGGCGATGGCCGCGAGGCCCATCGCGATGCCGAGGAACGGTTGCTGGCTCTGTCCGCGCGTGCTCCAGCGCACGACGCGTCCCAGGCCGAAGCCGAGGACGCCTGCGAGTATCAGCGAGCCGATGCGCACCGCGGCGACGAGTTGGGCGTAGACGATGCCGCCGGCCACCGCCGCGACGAGACCGACGCCGATCGCCCGGACGTAGTGCTGCGGCTTGCCCAGGGCGCGCGCCGACCGTGGCGTGCGGGCACAGCTGGGGCACTTCTGGCCCACGGCCGCGGTGCGGACGCAACGCGTGCATATCGGGTCGCCGCATGCCGAGCACGAGAGCCGCGTCTCGGTGTCAGGATGGTTGACGCACGTCTGCACGATCTTCGCCACATCACGCATTCTAGGCGCGAGGGCCGGTACCCGGCGCTCCGGCGGGGTCCCGGGCGGCAGAGGAATATCCTGCACAGCGCCGTGCGTTGGCCAGGGGTGGCTGGACGATCCCGCCAGAAGGACAGGAAAGCACATATGAGCGACGACGTGATGCACGACGTCATCATCATCGGGTCCGGACCCGCCGGGCTGACCGCCGCGCTGTACGCGGCGCGCGCCGCGCTGGAACCGCTGATGATCGAGGGCCGTGCCGCCGGTGGTCAGTTGATGTTGACCACCGACGTCGAGAACTACCCGGGCTTCCCCGACGGCGTGATGGGGCCGGCGCTGATGGCGGACATGCGCAAGCAGGCCGAGCGGTTCGGCGCGCGTTTCGTGTCCGCCGACGTCGACGAGGTCGATCTGGCGGCCGGTTCCCCCTTCACGGTGCGCGTCGGGGGGGACCGCTATCAGGCACGGACCATCGTCGTCTCCACCGGGGCCAAGGCACGGTGGCTCGACCTGCCGGGCGAACAGCGGTTGATCGGCAAGGGTGTCTCGAGTTGCGCGACGTGCGACGGCTTCTTCTTCCGTGACCTCAAGCTCGTCGTGGTCGGGGGCGGCGACTCGGCGATGGAGGAGGCGACGTTCCTGACGAAGTTCGCCAGCTCGGTGACCGTCGTCCACCGACGCGACGAGCTGCGCGCCTCGCAGGTGATGCAGGACCGCGCGTTCGCCAACGAGAAGATCGACTTCATCTGGAACGCTGAGGTCACGGCCGTGCTCGGTGACGAGAAGGTCACGGGTGTCGAGCTGACGGACACCGTGACCGGTGACCGCCATCAACTGGCGACCGACGGCCTGTTCGTGGCGATCGGGCACGATCCCGAGACCGCGTTGTTCGCCGGACAGCTCGAGCTCGACGACCAGGGGTACATCGTCGTGGACGAGCCGAGCACGCGCACCAGCGTGTCCGGGGTGTTCGCCGCGGGCGACGTCGTCGACCACACGTACCGCCAGGCGGTCACGGCCGCCGGCATGGGCTGCAAGGCCGCCATCGATGCCGAGCAGTGGCTGGGCATCAACGCGCACAACTGGTAGCGTCGGCCGGCCGAGCCTGCCAGCGCACGCGCGGAATATTCTCGGCGTACGCACCGTTGGAACGCACGTTGGTCGCCGTCGAGCAGCGACCAACACGAGTCTGCGATCCACACATCCACCCGGAAAGGTAGAAGATTGAGCAACGCCACAGCCGTGACCGACACCAGTTGGGACACCGAGGTCCTGCAGGCCGACAAGCCGGTGCTGGTGGACTTCTGGGCGGAATGGTGCGGCCCCTGCCGGATGGTGAGCCCCATCGTCGACGAGGTCGCCGGCGAGCACGCCGACGACCTCAAGGTCGTCAAGCTCAACGTCGATGACAACCCCGACATCGCGCGGCGGTACCGGGTGATGTCGATCCCGACGTTGATGGTCTTCTCGGACGGCGACGAGCGCAAGCGTATCGTCGGCGCACGCGGCAAGGCACAGCTGCTCAGCGAGATGTCGGAGTTCCTCTAGAAGGGCACGTCGGTGCGCGACGCGTCGCGCACCGAGACGGTAACGTTGCCGTCCGTGGAACCAGATGCAGGGCTTCGGCGTGGCGCGGACGGGCCTGACGTTGCGGACGTCCAGCGACGGCTCGGTCGGTTGCGCATCGACGAGGTGACCGTCAGCGGTCACTTCGACGAGCGCACCGAACGCGCCGTGCGGCAGTTCCAGCGCCTACGCGGGTTGCCCGCCGACGGCGTGGTGACCGACGAGACCTGGCGCGTGCTGGTGGAGGCCGGGTACGCGCTCGGCGACCGGTTGCTGCTGCGGACGCGCATCCCCCTGCGCGGCGACGACGTGATGGATCTGCAGCTGCGACTCAACCAGCTCGGATTCGATGCCGGCAACGAGGACGGCATCTTCGGCCGCGCGACGCAGTCGGCCGTGGAGGAGTTCCAACGCAACACGGGACTGGCCGTCGATGGACGTGTCGGCCCCGCGACGGTCCATCAGCTGCAGCGTCTGCGGCGGGACCACCAGCGCGCAGGAGCGGGCGTGCGTGCGCGGCAGCGCGAGCGGTTGCGCGAGTGGATCGGTCAGAACCTGACGAGCCGGCGGCTGCTGATCGATCCCGCCCACGGGCCGCAGCATCCCGGACAGACCGGGCCGGGCGGCGCGGTGGAAGCCGACGTGACCTGGGCGATCGCCAGCCAGCTCGCGGCGCGACTGAACGCCACGGGCGCGAGCGCGTTCCTCTCCCGGGGCCCGGACACGTCGCCGTCGGGGAGCGAACGGGCGCGGCTGGCGAACGAGCTCGATGTCGACGCGGTCGTGTCGATCGGGACGAACTCGCTGGCCAACCCCCGTGCACGCGGAGCCGCGACGTACTACTTCGGCACCCAGCAGTTCGTGTCGGAGTCCGGTCAGCGGCTCGCCACCGCGCTCCTCGACGAGCTCGTGGTCCACGACTGGGTTCCCGACTGCCGTGCGCACGCGATGACCTGGGCGATCCTGCGCGAGACCCGCATGCCCGCCGTCGTGGTCGAGCCGGGCTTTCTGAGCTCGCCGGCGGACGAGGCGCGCCTGACCGCACCGGGCTCGCAGGCGGTGATCGCCGAGGCCCTGCTCACGGGCATCTCGCGGTTCTTCGCCGCACCCCTGCCGGCGGCGGTCGCCTGAGGCGCGTCACGACGTCGTGGGCGCCGTCCGAGGATCGCGACGGCCGAGAACCGCACGTACGCCTTCGAGGGCGTGCTCCATCGCCTCCTGCCAGCGCACGGTCTGCCGTAGGTCGAGGCGCAGGAGCGGGTAGCGAGGGTGCTCGTGGAGCACCGTGAACCCCACTGCCTGGAGGAACCCCTCGGGAAGCAGGCACGTGGACGTGGGTGTCCGCGCGCCTGTGGCCTCGACGGCGCGGAAGCCGGCATCGTGCGCGTGACGGAGCACACGGTGCAACAGCATGCGCGCGACACCGGCGCCGCGCGCATCTGGGTCGACCCAGATCGTGGTGAGGACCAACGCGTCGTCGCTCGGTTTGGTCCCGAGCCGCCGCGTCCGGTTGGCCTGTTCCGCAGGAACGTAGGCCGCGTAGGCGATCGTGTGCCCGTCCTGTCGCAGGAGCAGACCGGGCGGCCCCCAGTCGAGCTCCATGGCGCGCCACCACAGCTTCTTGGCCTCAGCGGCCTCGTCGGCGCGCGCCGGCTGGGGACCACGTGGCGAGGTGGGAAGCTCCCAGAACGTGCACGTTCGACACTCCTGCGGTAGGCGATCGACGTCGTCGCCGAGCAGGCGATGAACGCGGGCGCTCACCGACGGTCCGGGCGGCGCGGCAGCAGGAGCGCGAGCAGCGCGCCGATCGCCAGGCCGACGCCGAGGCCGATCACCGCCCGCCACACCGGCGTCGGTCCGACGTCGACCACGTCGCCGGCGTCGACGGGTCGCGTGTTGCGCACTTCGCCACCTTCTCGCAGATCATTTGCGGACCGCCGGTTCAGCGGCCGCAGTGCGCAGTGTACGGCGCTCACACGACATCCACCCACGACGTGTTCGGCGGTCCGCGCGGCCGCCCGATAGGCTCCATCGCCAACGACCGCGACGCACGGCGACGCAGCGAGGGCGCGAACGATGACCGAGGTCCAACTCGACCCGTACCAGCAGCGCTACGCACGACGCGCGCGAGGCATGACCGCGTCAGAGATCAGGGCGCTCTTCGCCGTCGCCACGCGACCGGAGATCGTGTCGCTCGCGGGCGGTATGCCCTACACGGCTGCACTCGACAACGACGCGATCACCGAGGTCACGACCGCCGTGCTGCGCGATGCCGGCCCAGCGGCGCTGCAGTACGGAGGAGGCGAGGGCCTCGCCCCGCTGCGCGAGCGGCTGGTCGACGTGATGGCCGCCGAGCACCTGAAGGTCCATCCGGACGACATCGTGGTGACCAACGGTGGACAGCAGGCCCTCGATCTGCTCGCACGCCTGTTCTGCAACCCCGGCGATCTCGTCTTAGCCGAAGGTCCTGCGTATGTCGGTGCATTAGGTGCGTTTTCATCATATCAAGGTCATGTCATTCATATTGACATGGACGCTCATGGGCTGATCCCCGAGGCACTCGACGACACGATGGCCGCGCTCGCCGACGCCGCGCGCACGCCGAAGTTCCTCTACACCGTGCCGAACCACCAGAACCCCGCCGGTGTCTCCCTTTCGCTGCGACGCCGCGAGCAGTTGATCGAACGGGCGGAACGGTACGACCTGCTCCTGGTCGAGGACAACCCGTACGGTCTGCTCGATTTCAAAGGTGAGCAGCTGCCGTGCCTCCACACGATGGCGCCGGATCGAGTGATCTACCTCGGGACGTTGTCGAAGATCTTCTCCCCGGGCATCCGCATCGGCTGGGCGGTCGCTCCTGCGCCGATCCGTCGCAAGCTGACACTGCTCAAAGAGACGGCCGACCTCAGCCAGTCGAACCTGACCCAGTACGTCGCGGAGCGTTGGTTGTCGACCCAACCGTGGCTCGACCAGGTCCAGCAGTTCCGGGATCTGTACCGGGAACGATGCGACGCGATGCTCGAGGAACTGACCCGTCAGATCGGCGATCAGTGCACGTGGAGCGTCCCGACGGGCGGCTTCTTCGTATGGCTGCGTCTGCCGGCCGGCATGGACAGCAAGGAGATGCTGCCCGGCGCGCTGCAGGCCCGGGTCGCCTACGTGCCGGGTCGGGCGTTCTACGCGGACGGATCGGGCGAACGCGAGATGCGGCTGTCCTTCTGCTTCCCGACGAGCGAACGGATTCGGGAGGGCGTGCGCCGCCTCGCCGGCGTCATCCGTGAACAGACGGCCTTGCAGGCGGCGTTCTACGGCGCCGCGGGGGAGGGAAGCGGGGCATGACGATCGCTGTGTTGTCCGGCGGGAGCAGCTTCGAGCGGGAGATCAGCCTCCGCTCCGGCAAGCGCGTCACCGAGGCGTTGCGTGATCGCGGTCACGACGTCGTCGAACTGGATCTCGACGCTGACCTTGTCCGCGCGTTGACGGAGGAGTCGATCGACGTCGTCTTCCTGGCACTGCACGGCAAGGCCGGGGAGGACGGGAGCATCCAGCGACTGCTGGATCTGCTGGGCCTGCCGTACACGGGCTCACGTGCGACGGCATCGGCGCTGGCGTGGGACAAGGGTGTCAGCAAGGGCATGTTCCGCCGCCACGGCATCTCCACGCCCGACTGGCAGGTCCTCAGCGCGGACGCCGTACGCGAGTACGGCGCAGGCAAGGCGTTGGCGCGCATCGCCGACGGCCTGCAGTTCCCGCTCATGGTCAAGCCGGTCCAGGGTGGGGCGTCACTCGGTGTCCGCCGCGTGGATCAACGCGACGCCCTCGCCCCAGCCGTCATGTCGGCGTTCCACTACCACTCGGCCGTACTGCTCGAGCAGGTGGTCACGGGGACCGAGGTCGCGGTGTCGATCGTCGACGGTCGACCGCTGCCAGCCGTCGAGATCCACCCGAAGGAGGGTGCCTACGACTTCGCCGCCCGGTACACGCACGGGGCGACCGACTTCCACGTGCCGGCCCGCCTTGACGGCGAAGTCAGCGACGCCTGCGCCGAGACCACGCTGGCGTCATGGGAGGCGCTCGGATGCCGCCACGTCATGCGGGCCGACCTCATGGTGGACGCCAGCGGCGCCCCCTGGGTGCTCGAGGTCGACACCTGCCCCGGCCTCACGGAGACATCGCTGCTGCCGTTGGCCGCGCAGGCGGCAGATCTCGCGTTCGATGCCCTCTGCGAGCGCATCGTGACGTTGGCACGGGACGCAGCGACGAGCTGACGCGCATGGCGGCGCATTCCGCCGTCGACACCCGTCGTCGCGAACCGCCGTGTCGTCGTCCGGCCGCGATCCTGGCGCGCTCGAGCGAGGCGCGCCGGTCGGATGGTCTGGTGATCCCCGCGCAGGGTCCATGATCTAGAGCGGCTGTTCCTGCTGTAGTCCCGTGCCGACCCCGCCTTCGAGCACACCCAGCAGGCGCTGCAGATCCTTGTGGCCCGAGAAGTCGATCACGACCTGGCCGCGGCGAGCGGTTCCGGTGATTCGCACCTTCGTGGCGAACACATCCGACAGACGCTGCTGGAGGCCTCCGAACGGCGACAGTTGGTGCTCGGCAGGGCGGTCCTGCGCGACCTGCTCCTCCAGCAGCCGACGTACCAACCGTTCGGCGGCGCGGACCGACAGTCCCTCTGACACGATCCGCTCGGCCGCGGTGCGCTGCAGTGCCACGTCCTCGATCGCGAGGAGGGCGCGCGCATGACCCGGCGACAACGCGCCGGACGCCACCTGCCGCTGCAGGTCGGGACCGAGGCTCAGCAGGCGCAGCGTGTTGGTGATCGCAGACCGCGATCGGCCCAGGCGAGCCGCCAACTGCTCGTGGGTGAATGCGAAGTCGTCGAGCAGTTGCTGGTAGGCCGCCGCCTCCTCGAGCGCGTTGAGATCCACGCGGTGGATGTTCTCAACGAGCGCCTCGGTCAGGATCTGATCGTCCTCGGTGTGACGTATGACAGCGCGGATCTCGCGGAACCCCGCGAGTTGCGCAGCGCGGAACCGGCGCTCGCCGGCGACGATCTGGTACCGGTCGTCACCCAGTTCGCGCACAACGATCGGCTGGAGCAGGCCGACTGTCTGGAGCGACTGGGCCAACTCGGCGATGCTGTGCTGGTCGAACGCGTCACGTGGCTGGCGCGGATTCGGTTCGATCTGCTCCAGCGCGATCGTGCGCAGGCCGCCGCGTTCCGCGGTGGCGGCCGGGATCAGCGCCTCCAATCCTCGACCCAGCCCACCCGTTCGGGTCATGATGTGCTCCTCGTTGCCTCAGCCGCCACTACGCGCTCCCACACTTCGGAGGCCAGTCGATGGTACGCGACCGCGCCGCGTGAGCCGGGATCGAAGACCGTGATCGGCTGGCCGTACGACGGCGCCTCCGCGAGACGCACCGACCTCGGGATGCGGGTGCGGAACACGAGGTCCCCGAAGTGGCGCCGAACCTCCTCGGCCACCTCGTGTGACAGCTTCGTACGGCCGTCATACATCGTCAGTGCGAACCCGGTTATCTTCAGATCGTGGTTGAGCGTCTGTCGGATGAGCTCGGCATTGCGTGTCAATGCGCCGAGTCCCTCCAGGGCGTAGTACTCGCACTGGATCGGCACGACGACACCATCCGCGGCCGATAGTGCGTTGATGGTCAGCAGTCCGAGACTGGGCGGGCAGTCGACGATGATGATGTCGTAGTGATCGCGCACATCGTCGAGTGCGCGCCGCAGTTGCCGTTCACGGCTCAGTGCGCTGACGAGCTCGATCTCGGCACCCGCGAGGTCGATCGACGATGGCAGCAGCCACAGGTTGGGGATGTCGGTCTGCTCGATCACCTTCGCGGACGGCATGCCATCACTGAGCACCTCGTAGATGCTCGGCTGATCGCCACGCAGGCGTATGCCGACCCCCGACGTGCAGTTGGCCTGCGGATCACTGTCAACGAGCAACACGCGCACCGACTGCTGCGCGAGCGCTGATGCGAGGCTCACGGCGGTGGTCGTCTTGCCGACGCCGCCCTTCTGGTTGGCGACGACGATGATCGACGCCGGCACTCCTCGACGACCGCCTTCGTGTTTCACGTGAAACTGCTCATCTGCACGCCAGTAGCCGTACCAACGGTCCTTGCCGTCAGGCAGTGCTGACACTGGGCCCTCCACCGTCCGCGCGCAACAGAACTCGCTGAGTCTTGGGGAAGTCGGCTGGGACTGCTCCCGTCCCGGACAGCCGCACCAACCACGTCGGCCGGATCGTACCCTCGACCTGCTCCACGTTCTCGACCACCAGACCGATCCGCTTCAGCATTGGCCGTGCCGACCCGACATCCTCGTGAGCGCGCGGTCCTCGGATCGCGACCACATCGCCCGTCGTGACGAACGGCCGTGCCAACGCCGCGGTGACGGTCAGCGTACCGGCGGCGCGGCTGATCACGCCGTCGAACGCCGCGCGGTAGTTGTCGTCGGCCGCGAGATCTTCGGCACGCGCATGCACCGGCTCGACGTTGTCCAGACCCAACTCCTCGGCAAACCTCGCCACCTGCCGGATCTTCTTCCGGCGCGCGTCGACCAGCGTCCACCGCACCGAAGGAAACGCGTGTGCCAGCACCAGGCCCGGCAGTCCCCCGCCGGTCCCGAGGTCCATCCAGCGCCCGCCGGCCTCGATGGCCAACCGGCCCGTGATCGCCACACATTCCGCCACATGGATGCGTCGGACATCAGCCCTGTCGCGCCGGGACACGAGGTTGACGGGCGAGTCGGCGATGAGCGCGGCGAGCCGCGCCGACCACACCGCGCCGACCGGCCACGGCTCAACGGCCATGGCTCACCGTGACGCGCGTGATCGGGGGACCGGCCATCGCCCTCGCGCGGGCGAATGTTTCACGTGAAACTACACGCGTGTCATTCTTCGTCCACGTAGACGACGACGCGTCGACGCGGCTCCACACCCTCACTCGCCGACCGGACACCGCCGGTACGGGCCACCAGATCGTGCATGATCTTGCGCTCGAACGCGTCCATCGGCTCGAGCCGGTACGGCTCGCCCGTTTCGCGGACCTGCGCGATGCCGTCCCGGCAGCGGTCCTTCATCTTCTCGAGCTGGCGCTGTCGGTAGCCCTCGATGTCGATGCGCACGTGTGAGCGACGTTCGACCTGGCGCTGGGTTGCGGCTCGCACCAGTTCCTGCAACGCGTCCAGCGTCGCACCACGACGACCGATGAGCAGTCCGCTTCCGACATCGACCACGTTGATGAAGGCCTGTGTCTCGTCGACCTCGATCTCGATGTCTCCCGGCAGCTCGAGGATGTCCAGCAGCCCCTCGACGAAATCCGCCGCGAGGTCCGCTTCCTCGTTCAGTTCCGCGAGCCGGTCCGTCGCGACGACCTCGTCCGCAGCCGTCACGGCCGCCTCGTCCTCGTCCGCAGCCGTCACCGGCGCATCCGCGACGTCCGCGGCAACGGTGTCGCCCGTCGGATGCTCGATCCCGTCGACCTCCTCGTCGGTCGTCGCGGTCGTGTCGTCCACCGCGGTGTCAGTCACAGCTGTCTCCCCGTTGTCGGCGGCGTCGAGCACGGTCACACGCACATGCGCCCGACTGCGGCCGGCGAACAACCCGCGGCGGCCCTCGCTGAGCACCTCGATCTTGGCCTCGTCGCGCGCGACGCCCAACTCGCGCAACGCCGCCCGTGTCGCGTCCTCGACGGTCGACGCCCGCTTCTCAACCATCCGCGTCATCGTCGCCTGTCCCTCGTTTCGTCACGTTTGCGTCCCAGGCGGCCGAGGCCTCCGGGGCGGTGTCCGTTGCCCTGAGCGCGGTTGCGGCCGGTGTTGCGTGCCCGATCCGGCGCCGAGCGCTTGCCGGAGTCCTTCGTCGACCGCTTGTCGCCGGTCCGCCGCCGGCTGTCCCCACGCCGGTCGGCATCGCGCGTGCCACCCGATTCTGTCTGGGGCGGCCCGCCCGCGCCGACCTCCCGCAGCATGTACCACTGCTGGCCGACCTGCACGACGTTGGTCGTCACCCAGTAGACCAGGATGCCGACCGGCAGACCCCACCCGAGGAACACCAGGAAGACCGGCATGATGTACATCATCATCTTCTGCTGCTGCATCTGCTGGTCGTCGGCGACGGTCGCCTGACGCCCCATCATCTGCCGCTGCTGCAGGAAGGTCGTCGCACCCATCGCGATGAGCATGAAGACCGCGACACCCGCCGCCACGGTCGCCCCGTTCGCGATCATCTGCCCGATGTTCTGCTGCAGCGTCGCGCTGCCGACGAAGGTCGCATCGACCAGTTCCGGACGCACGTCCGGGCTGCGCAGCACGCTGAACAACGCGATGAAGATCGGAGCCTGCGCCACGAGCGGGAGGCAACTCGCCGCCGGATTGACGTCGTGCTCCTTGTACAGCGCCATCAGCTCTTCCTGCTGCTTCTGGCGCCGCTCCCGGTACTTCTCCGGGTCGGTCCGCATCATGCCGCGGTCCGTCTTGTACTTGCTCTGGATCCGCTTCATGTCCGGACGCAACTGCTGCATCTTCTGCATCGACCGGAACTGGCGGATCGCCAGGGGCAGCAGTGCGAGCCGCACGAGCAACGTCAGCAGCACGACCGCGGAGACCCACGCGTACTCGCCGAAGAGCCCGACCGTCGCGTCGTGCAGGACCTTCAGTACTTCGCCTAGGGCCGTCAGCAGCCCGTTCCAGATGCCCATCGCGTTAGATACCGACCTTCCTGGTCACGACCCGCGTCCCGCTGCCTGTGTGCCGTTCGGGTCGCGGCGGCACATGGTCCACTCCACCCGGATTCCACGGGTGGCAACGGCCGAGACGACGCATGGCCATCCATCCTCCCCGGATCGCGCCGAACCTGCGGACGGCCGTGATGCCATACTGCGAACAGCTCGGGTAGAACCTGCACCGTTGCGGATCGATGCGGGGTACCAGTTGCCACACGCGCATCAGTGCGACCAGCAGATGAGCCAGGGGGCTCGCTGCCGAACGCCCGTCGTCGGCACTCATCCGACGGCCCGATCGGCAGCGCGCTCGCTCAGGCGCTGCAGGTCACGGTGCAGCGTCGTGAACGGGGCGTCCAGGGCCGGCCGGCGGACGTCGACCACCAGGTCCACGGCCCGGGGAAGCCGTGCGCGTTGCGCGGCCGCCCGGAGCCGGCGCTTGGCGCGGTTCCGCGCCACGGCGCTCCCGACCGCCCGACTCGCCACCACCGCCAACTCACCGTCGCCGCTCCGATCATGGCCGAGGGCGTGCACGACCATCGCCGACGACGACGCCCGGATGCGGGCGGCGCGGACCGCGCGGATGCGGCGGGACGACATGCCTGTCACTGCATTCCGTCAGGCCGTCAGCGTCTTGCGGCCCTTCGCACGGCGCCGCCGGATGATCGCGCGACCCGAACGGGTCCGCATCCGCGACCGGAAGCCGTGCTTCCGCTTGCGGCGGCGGTTGTTCGGCTGGTACGTGCGCTTCATGGTTCAGTCCTCGTGGTGCTCGCGGGAGCAGGAGACGGCTGGTCGGGAGGCAATATCGCCGGGCACACCTGCCCGTAGGCGAGCCGCTGGGAGCGATGTTGCCGCACAGCCCGCGCGGAACCGTTGCGGTGTGGTTGCAACGGAGGTTCCGTGGTCGTCGTGGACAACGTGCCCGAGTGCAACGACGGCCGTGCCGTTTGCGTACACACGAGTCTAGAACGGCGGACACCCCCCGCAACCACCGGTCCGGCGTCACGGGGACTGGCCGGCGGCATGTCCGGAGCGTCCCAGAATCGTGTTGCGACCTCCACCGTCGTCAACCTATACTCCTGCCCCGCGCTCGGTTGCCACGCAGATTTCAGGATCACTGGGGTCGGTAGTGCGCCGTCAGGGCACACCGCGGGACCCGGTGGGACGGTGTCTGGTGGGGGCCGATGCGACGTCACCGCTTCCCTGGTGCAGACGTGGCGAACGTCACGGTCCATTCCCTCTGCACGCCGGTGGGAGCCATCGCTCGTGGCACGAGTCCACAGCTGTGGATATGTATGTGGACAACCACCCGGTTGCCCCGCGGTCCAACGGATCGCCATCGCCGACAATGGGAGGATCGTGCCTGTGGAGACCGTCGTGGGCGATCTGGATCAGATCTGGCAGGCAAGCCTGGAAATCCTCCAGCAGGATCTCACC
This sequence comes from Euzebyales bacterium, assembly GCA_036374135.1. Taxonomy (NCBI): domain Bacteria; kingdom Bacillati; phylum Actinomycetota; class Nitriliruptoria; order Euzebyales; species Euzebyales bacterium. The sequence goes on along the minus strand of DASUUK010000035.1, from coordinate 71,366 downwards.
GCCGCCGCGTTGCGGGCATGGCTCGATGAGACCCAGCCGATCGGCATCGAGAACGACACCGTCGTCCTCGCCGCGCCCCACAGGTTCGCACGGGAACAACTCGATGCGCGGTACGGCGACGCACTGCGCTCCGCGTTGACGGCCGCTGCCGGCCGCACGCTCAACGTGCTCGTCATCGTCCGCACCGACGAGCCGACCAGTCAGCCTCACGCATCGTCACCCACACCGGCGCCCGCGCCGTACAAGCCCGAGGCCGCACCGACGGTGCCAGTCGGCGGCGGGGGCCGGCTCAACGAGAAGTACACGTTCGACCGGTTCGTCATCGGCGCCAGCAACAGGTTCGCGCACGCCGCCGCGTTCGCCGTGGCTGAGGCGCCGGCGCAGGCGTACAACCCGCTGTTCATCTACGGCGGCGCCGGGCTGGGCAAGACGCACCTGCTCCAGGCCGTCGGGCACTACACCACCTCGCTGTTCAGCGACCTACGCGTCCACTACGCGACCAGCGAGCAGTTCACCAACGAGTTCATCGACGCGATCCAGAACGGACGGCGCGTCGGCTTCCAGCGCCGCTACCGCGATGTCGACGTCCTCATGATCGACGACATCCAGTTCCTCGAGAACAAGGAGCAGACGCAGGAGGAGTTCTTCCACACGTTCAACGCCCTGCACAACGCTCAGAAGCAGATCGTCATCTCGTCCGACCGACCGCCCAAGGAGATCGGGCAGCTCGAGGAACGGCTCCGCACGCGGTTCAGCTGGGGCCTGATCACCGACATCCAGCCACCCGACCTCGAGACACGTCTGGCGATCCTGCGCAAGAAATCCCAGCAGGACCAGCTCCCGGTGCCCGACGACGTGCTCGAGCTGATCGCCAGCCGCATCTCTTCCAACATCCGTGAGCTCGAGGGGGCGTTGATCCGGGTCGCCGCGTTCGCCAGCCTCCAGCGCACCGAGGTCACGCTCGAGCTCGCGCAGATGGTGCTCAAGGACCTGTTGCCGGAGCCGTCCACGGCCGATATCACCGTCGGCCTGATCATGGGGCAGACAGCCAACTACTTCTCGCTGACCCTCGACGACCTGTGCTCGACGAGTCGCGCCCGCCAGCTCGTCAACGCGCGCCAGATCGCCATGTACCTCACCCGTGAGCTCACGGACCTCTCGCTGCCGAAGATCGGCCAGGCGTTCGGCGGCCGCGACCACACGACCGTGATCCACGCCACCAACAAGATCGGCGGACTGATGCAGGAGCGTCACGCGATCTTCGACCAGGTCCAGGAGCTCACGACCCGCATCAAGAACGCGGCCAACGCGTGACCTCGATGACCGGCCGCCACCTGTGGAGTTCCTGTGCATCCGCCACGGGACAGCATGTGGAAAACTGTGGGTTGTCCACGTCCACCGCGAACCACATCGCTGTCATGGGGACAACCCGGCAGTTGTCCCCACACCATCAACAGGATGTCCAGATGCCGTACACAAGGCTGACGAGGCGCCTGACCTGGGATGACGACCGGTTGTCCACAGGTTCCGCCTCCCCCTGCTGTTACGGCGGATCTGAACTCTCCATCAAGATCTTCACCCGGGCGAACGCCCGGCTGTGTACAACGCATCTCGGACAGCACGACCCGTCGGCACCGCCGGTGCCATCAGAGGTGGCACTTGACGGCCGCTCGACGGAGCGTTGCCGACCGCATCACCTTCGGAGGCCGTCATGAAGTTCCGGGCTGAGCGCACCGAGTTCGCCGACGCCGCGACGTGGGTCCTGCGCACCGTCGGCGCACGAGCGACGTTGCCCGCACTGTCGGGCGTGCGCATGGAGGTCGCCGGCGACCGGTTGCTGCTCGGTTCGACGGACCTCGAGGTGTCGAGCACGCTGTCGATCCCGGTCCAGGCCGAGCGGGAGGGCACGGCGCTCGTGCCCGGCCGCCTGCTCGGCGATGTGGTGCGCAGCCTGCCGAACGCCGCGATCAGTGCGGACGCCGACACCGACCGACTGCATCTCGAGTGCGGCAATGCGCGGTTCGATCTGCGGCTCATGCCGCTGGAGGACTTCCCATCGCTGGCCACGGCCGCCGCCGGCGGATCGCCGGCTGTCATGAAGGCCGCCGAGTTCGCCGGGCGGGTGGCCCAGGTGGCGCGGGCCGCGAGCACCGATGACGCGCGTCCCGTGCTGACCGGCGTGTACGTCGAGGCGACGAACGATCACCTGGTGCTCGCCGCGACCGATTCGTATCGCCTCGCCATGCTCACCCTCGACTGGGAGCAGGACGTGGAGGGCACCGTGCTGCTGCCGCGCCGCGCACTCGACGAGGCACGGCGGTCGGCCGAGCAGCTCGGTTCCGAGGTGCGGATGTCGTTCGAGGACAGCCAGGTCGGCTTCGACTTCGGCGACCGCCAGCTGGTGACGCGGCTCATCGAGGGGTCGTTCCCTCCCTTCCGTCAGTTGATCCCGTCCGGGTTCGAGCGGCGGCTCGAGGTCGACCGCTCCGATCTGATCGAGGTCGTGCGGCGCGTCGCGGTGGTCGGCGATGCCAACACCACGGCGACCCCGGTGACGCTCCACCTGACGGCCGACACCGTACGTGTGACCGCGGGCAGCGGTGAGATCGGCGAGGCCGAGGAGACGCTGCAGGGCGCACTGTCGGGCGACGACCTGCAGATCGCGTTCAACCCCAGGTACCTGACCGACGGCCTCGACGCCGCCGGCACCGACCAGGTGGCACTCGAGTTCCGCGACGAGCTCAAGCCCGCGGTGATCCGTCCGGTCGCGTCCGGCGACGAGGGTGACGAGGCGGGCGCCGACTTCCTGTACCTGCTGATGCCCGTTCGCCTGTAGCGGCCCGGCCGGTACGGCAGGGCGCGCCGGTCGTGCGGCTCGAACACCTGGAGCTCGTGGACTTCCGCGCGTACACGAGCGTCTCGGTCGAGTTCCTCGACGGCCCCAACGTGCTGGTCGGGCGCAACGCTCAGGGCAAGACGAACGTCCTGGAGGCGGTGAACTACCTGGCCACGGGCTCCAGTCACCGGACCAGCAGCGATGGCCCGTTGGTGCGGGCCGGTGAGGACGCCGCGATCATCAGGGCGCGGGCTCGGAGCGACGCCGGTCGGGAGCTGCGGGTCGAGTACGAGCTGCGGCCAGGGGGGCGGTCGCGTGCGCGCATCGGTGGCCAGGCGCAGCAGCGCGTCCGTGAGGCGATCGGTGTCATCCGGACCGTGCTGTTCGCACCCGAGGACACCCAACTCGTGCGCGGTGACCCCTCGGACCGGCGGCGGTTCCTGGACGACCTGTTGACACAGCGCCGCCCCGCGTACCACGCGGCGCGGCAGGAGTACGACCGGGTGCTGCGGCAGCGCAACGCGCTGTTGAAGACCGCACGTGGTCGGGGCGTCCCGCCGGCGTCGACGCTGGACACGTGGACCGATGCGTTGGTGGCGGCCGGCAGTGCGGTGCTCGCCGCACGGGTCGCGGCGGTGCACGCGCTGTCCGGACCGACCGCACGGGCGTACGCGGATCTGGTCGCCGGTGATGCGGGCCCGTCGGCAGGGGTGCAGCTGGACTACCAGCTGTCGACGGGACGGACGGTGCGGGGGGATCCGGACGAGGGCGTGCCCGATCCGTCGGTCCTCGCCGCCGAGCTGCGCGCCGGCCTCGACGAACGGCTGCCGGCGGAGATCGAGCGGGGTGTCACGCTGGCCGGGCCCCACCGCGACGATCTGGTGCTGACGTTGGCGGACCTGCCCGCCAAGGGCTTCGCCAGCCATGGCGAGACGTGGTCGCTCGTGCTCGCGCTCCGGCTCGCCAGCAGGGAGGTCCTGTTCGAGGTCGGGGACGAACCGATCGTGTTGCTCGACGACGTGTTCGCCGAGCTCGACGAGGAGCGCCGTCGCCGGCTCGCTGCGCACTGTGACCGCTTCGGTCAGGTGCTGGTGACCGCGGCGGTCGCCGACGACGTGCCACTGGACGGGCCCCGGTACGCAGTGCGTGACCGCACGATCGTGCCACCCCCGGAGACCGTCCGTGGGTGAGGGCGAGCGGCAGCGAGCCGGTGGGTGGGGATCTGGTGAGGGCGAGCGGCAGCGAGCCGGTGGGTGGGGACATGCCTGATCGCCCGCGCCGTCGCTGGTACGACCCGCTCGGAGCCGGCGCGACCCCGCCGGCCACCACGGGCGAGGTGGCGCCGGTCAGCGATGCGTTGCACTCGCTCGCAGCCCGCCGGGGCTGGCAGTCGCACCTGGTGGCGGGCGACCTGCAGGCGGACTGGGAGGCGATCGTCGGCGCACAGCTCGCCGGCCACACAGCCCCCTTGCGACTGTCCGGAGGCGTGCTCGTCCTGGCCGCGCGCACCCCATTGTGGGCCGCGGAGGTCCGCCAGTTCGGCACCGTGATCATGCGCCGCGTCAACGAGCGGCTCGGGGAGGGCACCGTTCGGACGATCACGGTGTCCGTTCGTCGTGACACAGGCCGCTGACCTGCGGAAACGCGCGGAACGCCTAGCACAGGCCATCGTGTGGTGCGTGGTATACTTCAGTAGTACGCAGACCGCTCCGGCTCCGTGTGCGGCTGACATTAGCGTGAGCGTTCGTCGTGCGCCTGGATGGCCGGCCGGTCGTGCACCTCTACGAAGCCTCGCCCCGTTGTGGTGCTGTGGTGTCGGGACCGCTCTCCGGCGGCCGTGACGCCGCCGTTGCTGTGAAGAAGGAACAACCCGTCGTGAGCATCAGCCCATCCGAGTACGGTGCCAAGGACATCACGGTCCTCGAGGGCCTCGAGGCGGTGCGCAAGCGACCGGGAATGTACGTCGGATCGACCGGCCCGCGTGGCCTGCACCACCTGGTGTACGAGATCGTCGACAACTCGGTCGACGAGGCCATGGCCGGTCGCTGCACCAGCATCGACATCGTGCTGGGCGCGGACAGTTCCGTCACCGTGTCGGACGACGGCCGTGGCATCCCGGTCGGCGAGCATCCCACGCTGCACCGTTCGGCTCTGGAGGTCGTGCTGACCGTGCTGCACGCCGGCGGCAAGTTCGACAACAAGTCGTACGCGGTGTCGGGCGGCCTGCACGGCGTGGGCGTGTCGGTGGTCAACGCGCTCTCCGAGCGCCTCGTCGCCGAGGTGCGGCGCGATGGCCGGCTGTACCGCCAGACCTACCGCCGTGGGGCGCCGGTGGCGCCGGTCGCCGACGTCGGCCCGGCCGAGGGCACGGGCACCACCATCAGCTTCTGGGCCGATCCCGACATCTTCGAGACGCTCGACTACAACTGGGACACGCTGACCACACGGTTCCGCGAGACCGCCTTCCTGACGGCGGGCCTGCGCATCACGGTCACCGACGAGCGCGCACGCGACGAGGATGGCACGCCGAGGCGGATCGAGTTCCGGTTCGACGGCGGCCTGACCGACTTCGTCACACACCTGTCCAAGGCGAAGGAGCCGCTGCACGACACGGTGGTCTCGTTCAGTGCGGCCGAGGACGGGCCAGGCGGACCGCAGGAGCTCGATGTCGCGCTGCAGTGGAACGGCAGCTTCCACGACTCGATCCACACGTTCGCCAACACGATCAACACCCACGAGGGCGGTACCCACGAGGAGGGCTTCAAGAAGGCGCTCACAGGTGTGGTCAACAGGGTCGCCCGCGACACGGGTCTGTTCCGGCCGACCAGCAGGGAGAAGGATCTGACGCTGACCGGCGAGGACATCCGCGAGGGCCTCGTCGCGATCGTGTCCGTCAAGATCGCAGATCCGCAGTTCGAGGGACAGACCAAGACCAAGCTGGGCAACACCGAGGTCCGTAGCTTCGTCGAGCGCACCTGCAACGAGCAGCTCAAGAACTGGTTCGCGGAGCATCCCCAGGAGACCCGGGTCATCGTCAACAAGGCGATCCAGGGCGCACGGGCACGGATGGCCGCGCGCAAGGCGCGCGACCTGACACGTCGCAAGGGCCTGCTCGAGTCGCACTCGCTGCCCGGCAAGCTGGCCGACTGCCAGTCCAACGATCCCCTGGAGACCGAGATCTTCGTGGTCGAGGGTGACTCGGCCGGCGGATCCTCGAAGCAGGCGCGCGACCGTCGGATCCAGGCGATCCTGCCCATCCGCGGCAAGATCCTCAACGTCGAGAAGGCCCGGTTGGGCAAGGCGTTGGAGAACAAGGAGATCCAGGCGTTGATCACCGCGATCGGCACCGGCATCGGCGACGAGTTCGACGCCGAGAAGCTGCGGTACCACAAGATCGTGATGCTGATGGACGCCGACGTCGACGGGGCACACATCCGCACCCTGGTGCTGACGTTCCTGTTCCGGCACATGCGCGAGCTGATCGAGGCCGGACACGTCTACATCGCCCAACCGCCGCTGTACCAGATCACGCCGGCCAACAGCAAGGACAAGCACCGCGACGCGCGGTACGCCTTCAGCGACCGGGAGCGTGACGAGATCCTGCTCGAACTGCGGGGCGATCCAGGGTCCAACGGCAACGGCAGCGGCCCGCCGAAGAAGGCCCGCAAGTTCGACATCTTCCGCTTCAAGGGCCTCGGCGAGATGGACCCGGAGCAGTTGTGGGAGACCACCATGGACCCCGGCGCGCGTGTCATGCGTCAGGTGACCATGGAGGATGCGGCCACCGCCGACAAGCTGTTCACGACGTTGATGGGCGACGACGTCGAGGCGCGCCGTGACTTCATCGTGCGCAACGCCAAGGACGTGCGATTCCTCGACGTCTGAGTCCGCGAGCTCGCCCGACCCACCGGATCCGACAGGTTCGCGAGACCTCGGGCACCCGACCAGCCCCTCACACACGACGACGTAGGCCAGATGGATGAGTGAAGACGTGCTGCCAGACACCGGCGACGGCGAGCAGTTCGAGCCGATCGAGCTCGAGGACGAGCTCCAACGCTCGTACCTCGACTACGCGATGTCCGTCATCGTCGGGCGCGCGCTGCCCAGCGCCCAGGACGGACTGAAGCCGGTCCACCGCCGCATCCTGTACTCGATGTTCGAGGGCGGGATGCGGGCGACGGCCAAGCAGCGCAAGGCCGCCGCCGCCGTCGGTGACGTGATGAAGAAGTACCACCCGCACGGCGACTCGGCCATCTACGACGCCCTGGTGCGCATGGCGCAGCCCTGGGCGATCCGTTACCCACTGATCGACGGGCACGGGAACTTCGGGTCGATCGACGGCGATCCCGCAGCGGCGATGCGTTACACCGAGGCACGCCTGTCACCACTCGCGATGGAGCTGTTGCGCGACATCGACGAGGACACGGTCGACTTCGTCGACAACTACGACGGGGAGGAGTCCGAGCCGGTCGTCCTGCCCAGCCGTTTCCCGAACCTGCTGGTCAACGGCAGCTCGGGGATCGCCGTCGGCATGTCGACCAACGTGCCGCCGCACAACCTGGTCGAGATGACCAACGCGATCATCGCCACGATCGACGACCCCGACATCACGCTCGACGACATCCAGCGGATCTGCCCCGGGCCGGACTTTCCTACCGGCGCGCAGATCATGGGCACCGCCGCCATCCGAGAGGCGTACGAGACCGGGCGCGGGTCGATCCGCATGCGGGCGGTCAGCGAGATCGAGGAGTCCCGTGACGGCGAGCGCATCGTCATCAGCGAGTTTCCCTACCAGGTGAACAAGGCCAATCTGGCGATGAAGATCGCCGAGCTGGTCAACGAACGACGGGTCGCCGGCATCCGCAACGTGCGCGACGAGTCGAACCGGGAGGGCATCCGCCTCGTCGTCGAGCTCCAGCGGGGGGCCAACGCTCAGGTCGTGCTCAACCAGCTCTACAAGATGACCCAGCTGCAGGAGACGTTCGGGGTCATCAACCTCGCGCTGGTGGACGGCGTCCCGCGGACGCTGGGCCTGCTCGACACCATCCGCATCTACATCGATCACCAGATCACGATCATCACCCGACGGACCCAGTACCGCCTGCGCAAGGCCGAGGAGCGGGCGCACGTCCTCGAGGGTCTGATCGTCGCGCTGGACCATCTCGACGAGGTCATCAACCTGATCCGCAACGCCGCATCGGCGGACGTGGCGCTCACCGAACTGCAGCAGCGGTTCGAGCTCTCGGAGATCCAGGCACGCGCGATCCTGGACATGCAGCTGCGGCGGCTGGCGGCTCTGGAGCGCCAGCGCATCCTCGACGAGTACGCCGAGCTGACCGAGCGCATCGCGGACCTGCGCGACATTCTCGCCCGGCCCGAGCGGATCCGCGGGATCATCGTCGACGAGTTGACGGAGATCCGCGATCGCTTCGGCGACGCCCGCCGCACGCGCATCCTGCCGGGAGACGGCGACCTCGACATGGCGGACCTGATCCCGCTCGAGGACGTCGTCGTGACGGTCACGCGCGCCGGCTACGTCAAGCGCACCAAGGTGAGCGAGTACCGCACGCAGCGTCGCGGTGGGAAAGGGGTCGCGGGTGCCGGCCTCAGGGAGGACGACATCGTCCGCGACCTGTTCGTGACGACGACGCACCACTGGTTGCTGTTCTTCACCAACCTCGGACGTGTCTACCGGGTCCGGGCGTGGAGCATCCCGGAGAAGTCGCGGACGGCGCGGGGGACCTATGTCACCAGCGTCGAGGGCCTGGCGCTCGAGTCGGACGAGCGGATCGCCGCCGTGCTCGCGCTGCGCGACTTCGAGGGCAACGGAGGGCACTACCTGACCTTCGCGACCGAGCAGGGGATGATCAAGCGGACCGTGCTCGACGAGTACGACTCGCCGCGCCAGGTGCTGATCGCGATCAACCTCCGTGATGACGACCGGCTGGTCGGCGTGTCGGTGACCAGCGGCAACGACGACATCTTCCTCGTGTCGCGCAAGGGCATGGCCATTCGCTTCCACGAGACGGACGCCCGCGCCATGGGCCGCGACACGACCGGTGTGATCGGCATGCAGCTCGGCGAGGCCGACGCGGTGCTGTCGATGACGCCGGCTGTGACTGACGGCCAACTGTTGGTCGTGACCGAAGAAGGCTACGGTAAGCGGACACCGCTGGAGCGGTATCCCAGGCAGCGACGCGGCGGCAAAGGGGTGCGGACCGCCAGGCTGACCGACGAGCGTGGTGCGCTGGTCGGTGCGTTGGTCGCAGCCTACGAGCAGGAGATCTTCATCATCACAGACATCGGTACCATCATCAGGATGGACGTCAAGGACATCCGGCCGACCGGGCGCTCGACCCAGGGCGTGCGTGTGATGACCCCGACCGAAGGCGCCACCGTCGTGTCGATCGCACCGGTGCGTGAAGGTGACGAGTTGGAGGACGACTAGGCCATGGACGACTGGCTGCCATCGGAGCGCTCGACGCAGACGCGCACGTTCGCCGAGCCGGGTGTTCCGGACCCTTCGCGAGATCGCGCTGGCGGGGCACAATCGAGGCAGGCGACACGCGGTGGCGTGGCGACGCGCGCGATACCGGAGGATGGCGATGGACGCCGACAGCGCTTCACCGACATGGTGACCTCCCGGGCCAGGGCACGCGGCGCGTCGACGCGTCCCGCGAGCACGCGTCCGACCCGACGCATGATCCGTCGCGACATCATGGTCCGTCGCGTCGACCCGTGGTCGGTGCTCAAGATCAGCGTCGTGTTCTACGCGGTGATGCTGATCATCACCATGCTGTCGAACGCGATCTTCTGGGCGTTCGTCAACCGCCTCGGGCTGATCGACCAGGTGACCGAGATCGCCGGTGCGCTCAACATCGCGCTGCGGATCAACACCGGCAACATCCTGCGGGCCACCTTCCTCGTGGGCGTGCTGGGCGTGATCTTCGCCAGTGCGGTCAACGTCTTCCTGGCGTTCCTGTACAACCTGGTCGCCGACCTGATCGGTGGGATCCGCATCGATCTCGCCGAGGACGAATAGGCGGCCGGATCGCCGACATCCGCGGACCTGCGCTGGTCCGTGGCCTCCGCTACACTCACGATTCCACAACGGGCCATTAGCTCAGGCGGTTAGAGCGCACCCCTGATAAGGGTGAGGTCCGAGGTTCAAGTCCTCGATGGCCCACTGGACGCAGTGAGCGGGCACGCGGCCCGCTCCGCTACCCGAGGTCCCACCATGCGCAAGCTGACGATCATGGCCCTGCTGGCCGCTGCCGTCTCGTACCTCCTCAAGAAGCAGCGCGAGCGGGAGTTCGACGAGTCGATCTGGGAAGAGCCGCAGGGCGCATAGCCCCCGGTGGCGCATCGGCCGTCCCAGGGCCCTTAGCTCAATTGGTAGAGCGCCACCTTTGCAAGGTGGAGGTCGCCGGTTCGATTCCGGCAGGGTCCACCACCTGAGCCCGCTGCGGCCGTGACCATCTTGTGTACGTGTACGCGGCGGCCCCGCGTGCACGGCGTTGCAGCGACCGGCGGGTGCGTGATAGGACTGCGCCATGACCGATGCGCCCCGAACCGCCAGTGCCGACCGCCTTCGTTCGGTGCCGTTGTTCGCCGGCGTGAGCGACGACGGCCTCGAGTTGGTGCTCGCGGCCGCCAGCTCGCACGAGGTGCCCGCCGGCCACGTGCTGATCCAGCCTGATCAGGCCGGCGCGGGCCTGTTCGTCGTCGAAGAGGGCACGGTGGTCGTCGAACGGCCCCAGGGCGCCGTCGAACTCGGGCCGGGTGAGTTCTTCGGTGAGTTGGCGCTGCTGTGGGAGGGTGCGGTGCACTCGCTGCGGGTGCGTGCGGTGACACCGGTGCGTGTGCTGGCGCTCGCAAGGGACGACTTCACGCGCCTGGTCGAGTCCGAGCCGCAGGTCGCCCTCGCCATGCTCCGGGTGCTGGCACGCCGCCTCTGGAACGCCACCAGGTAGCTCGAGGACAGGGTCGCGCGTCGCGCACCGCGCGCGGCTAGCGTGCGGGGATCCGATCGGGCACACGCACGCCGGCGCGCCACACGCCCGTGATGTGCTCAGGATCCGCGAGCACGCCGATGTCGTCCGTAGGGTCGGCGTCGAGCGTGATGACGTCGGCGTCATGATCCGGACGGAGCAGCCCCGATCGCGGAGCCTGTGGGCCCAGGGTGGCTGGTCCGTTGGCGCTTGCGGCCGCGATCACGTCGAGCACCGGCATGCCCAGGTCGGCGAGCAGCACGGCCTCCTGGGCGTTCCGCCCCCACAGGTGTGAGGCGAAGATGTCAGTCCCCATGGCGATCGGCACACCCGCCGCCACTGCGATGCGGATCGCCTCGTCGTGGCGGTCGCCACTCGCGGCCACCTTGGCGACGGTGTGGTCGGGCAACCCGCCGCCGGCACCGAGGCCGCGCAGGTGATGGTCGATGAAGCACGTCGGGACGAGCGTCGCGCCTGCTTTCACCATCGCGTCCGCCGCCTCCTCATCAAGCCACGTGCCGTGCTCGATCGTGTCCACACCTGCGCGCAGCGCGGCCATGATCCCCGCCTTGCCATGGCAGTGCGCGGCCACTGCGCAGCCCATGCGCGCCGCCTCGTCGACGATCGCCCCCAGTTCGTCGTCGGTGAACTGCTGGTGGTGCGGATCGTCGACGGCGGACATCATTCCGCCCGAGACGTGCACCTTGATGACGCGGGCGCTCATGCGTAGCATCTCGCGAACGGCCCGGCGGCAGTCCGCCTCGCCGTCGCACAGCCTGAGGTACGACACGTGCTCGCCCAGGGTGCGCATGACGGGTAGCGGGATCTCGTGGAGGTCTCCGTGCCCGCCGGTCATCGACAACATCGCACCGGCGCCGTAGATCGCCGGTCCGGGCAGGGTTCCGTCGGTCACGGCGCGTGCCAGATGGACGCCGACACCACCGACCTCACGGATGCTCGTGATGCCCGCGCGGAGCGCAGCGAGTGCGTCGATCGCCGATCGCGCACCGGCCGCCGCCGGCGGCTCGAACGCCCACCACACGGGGTTCATCGCCGATGTCCCGGTGAAGTGGGCGTGGCAGTCCCACATGCCCGGCATGACGCAAGTGCGCCTCGGTGACGACGGCGTCATCGATCGGGGGAGCGTCGCGAGCGCGGCCGGCGTAGACGATGCGCGGCCCGTCCATCACGACGACGCCGTCCGCGACCGGGTCGCCCCTGCCGGGGATCAGCACCTGCGCCTCGATCCGCTGCATGGTCATCCTTCCTCGGGTCGTGGCACGTGTGTGTACGCGTACGCACCAACGGCGCGTGCTCGGACGTCCAGGTGCCGACCAGTTCGTGTCCGCCCACCGTACGGCGGCGCGGCGTCAGCCGGTCGGCAGCGACATGCGATCGCGTCGGGACCACACGAACTTGACGACGGCCCCGACCAGCAGCGCGATGACCGCGTAGTTCAGCCAGTCCGAGTACTGCCCGACCGAGCGCCAGCGGTTGCCCAGCAGGTAGCCGCCGGTGACCAGCAGCGTGTTCCACAGCGCGCTGCCCAGTGTCGTGAGGATGACGAACGTGCCCAGCGGCATGCGGCGGAAACCGGCGGGAAGCGAGATCAGGCTGCGGACGCCCGGGACCAGGCGTCCGATGAGGACCGACGACCGGTCGTGGCGGTCGAACCACTGCTCGGCACGGTCGAGGTCACCGGGCTCCATGAGCGGGATGCGCTCCAGCAGATCCCGCACCCGGTCGTTGCCCCACGCCGCGGCCAGCAGGTACAGGCCGAGCGCGCCGAGCGTCGACCCGATGGTCGCGGCGACCACTGCGCCGAGCAGGCTCAGACGACCCTGCCCGGCGAGGAAGCCCGCCATCGGCAGCACCAACTCGCTCGGTACCGGGGGGAAGAACACCTCCGCCAGCGTGAGGAGGCCCACGCCGACGGATCCCAGCATGGCGATGACGTCGGCGATCCATCCGATGAGCCCTGTCAGCTCGCTCGGCTGGGCGGCACTCGCCGCAATGGCGACGTCGACGACCGCGTCCGGCAGGTGAGATGTCACGCAGGACAGCTACCCCGTGACCGGACGGAGACACGTGCGGGCGATGCGCCAGCGGTACTGTTGCCTCGCGGTCGTCCCGGGAAGGTGCTGATGCGTCGCTGGATCGTCGTCCTGGCGGTCATCGCGGTCGTCGTGGCCGTGGTGGTGGTGCTCGCCACCGATGTGCCGTCGTCCTACGCGTTCGCTCCGCTGCTCGGCGTCGTGATCCTGTGGTTCGGCCTTGGTTCGTTGCGCTCCCTGCAGGCGGGTGCGGCGCACATCCCAGACGGTGACCCGGTCCCGGTGGACGTGGCGAACGAACGCATCACCTACTGGTGTGCCGGCTGCGGCGCCGAGGTGCTGTTGCTGATGCGCGGCACCGACAGCGCGCCGCGCCACTGTGGAGAACGGATGCGCGAGCGTGTGGAGATCGCCCGCGAACGCCCGGATCGGAGACTGTGAACGGCGGCAGAGGCGCCGCCGATCCGGGCCGACCGGGCATGGGCGCATGTCCGGAGCCGTGGTCCACACCTGTGGATAACCATGTGGATAGTGCGGGCGAGAGGTGGTCCGCACGGGCCGGTCGCCGCCGTGCGGAGCGTGATCGGCCACCACACGCACACGCAGGTTATCCCCAGGTGTGGACAACATTGGGGAAATCTCATCGGTGGGAGTAGACGAATCCATGGGATCGTCAGCCGTTGGAGTCACCGCCAGCGGCTCAACGTCACCAGCCCCGCCGCCATCATCACGAACCCGATGATGAGGTTGATGTTGCCGCCGGGTATCCCCGGGATGAGGTAGATCAGGATCAGGATCAGGGTGCCCACGCCGATGAGGCCAAGGCCGAGCGCGGGCACCCACCTCGGGCTCGGTTTCGGCCTCGGCGGCTTCGGCGGGATGTAGGTCGAGCGCTTGGATCGGGATTTCGGCAAGGTACAACTCCGTGCGTGTGGGACGCTCCGACGCTCATGGTACGGTCTCCGGCGTTGACTTCGAACGCGACCACCGGTGAACGGCCGTGGAGTCTCCGCCTGATCGGTGTGGTCGGGTGGATGCTTCTCGCCGCGGGCGCTGTCGTGCTCCTGTACCTGGTCTACTCGCTGCTGTTCACGAACGTGGCGGCCGAGCGCGCACAGGACGAGCTCCGCAGCCAATGGCAGACGCCGGACGATCGTGGCGTGGTGGTGGCCGCTGCCGACGGTCCGTCGGAGCCTCCGTCGGGCGGAGCCGATCCCGTCGCCGCCGGAGGTGGTGGTGTCGCGCTCATCGAGTTCGCGCGACCCGGCACTGACGAGCCACTCGTGCACGATGATCCCCTCGTGGTCCTCGACGACGTCTCCGTCGCGGATCTGCAACAGGGACCCGGTCACTATCCGGGCACGGCGCTGCCCGGTCGGCCGGGGAACTTCGCAGTCGCAGGCCACCGCACGACCTATGGCGCACCGTTCTTCCACCTCGACGTCCTGCGCCCCGGCGATGAGGTGCTGGTCACCGATCGCCGTGGACGCCGCTTCACGTACCGGGTCGCCGGCCAGCAGGTCGTGGCCCCGAGCGCCACGTGGGTGATCGATGACGATCCCCTCAGAACGGGACGACCGACCCTGACGCTGACGACGTGCAACCCGCGGTTCTCGGCGGCGCAGCGGCTGGTCGTGCATGCCGAGCTCGTGACCTGACAGGCCAGCGAGAGAACGGGCCGCCCGTGAGCCGTGCAGTGCGCTTGTTGGTGATCGCCGTCATCGTCGTGATCGCCGTCATCGTGTTGTTCACCGTCGTGTTCCCCTGGGTGGACCGGCAGTTCTTCGCGAACCCGGTCCTCGGCTGATCGTGGTCCCGCCGGACCCCGACTGGGATGGGCGCGCGTCGTCGGCGACCTATCCGGCCGGGGTGCCGTCCTCGTACGCCTATCCGGACGTCGTCGCGTGCCGCCTGCTCGACGACGCCGCCCAGGACTTCCCCGACGTCGTCGCCGTGGAGTACCGGGGCTACCGCCTGACCTATCGCAAGCTCGTCGATCATGTGGATCGGCTGGCGACCGCGCTGACGGCGCTCGGCGTCGCGCCCGGCCATCGGGTGGCGGTGGTGCTGCCGACATGTCCACAGGCGGTGATCGCGCTGTTCGCCACATGGCGCGTCGGCGCCGTCGCGGCACTCGTGCACCGCGACGAGGGTCCGCACCTCGCGGCACTGGAGCCACGCGTCGTGGTCACCACCGACCGGTGGTACGGGTCGGCTGTCGCGGAGGTCCGTGCGTCGATGGCACCGTCGACACCCGTCATCGTCACCGCGCGCGAGGACTACCTCCCGTTCCCCCGCAACATGGCGGCCTCGCTGCGCAACCGCCTCCGCGGCGCGCGCGACGACATGATCCTGCCACTGTCCGATCTCATCCGGCGCAGCCATCCCACGACCGGCGGTCGGGCGGCGCCCGATGCCGACGCGGTCACGACCGCGCGTGCCGTGTCCACCACGCAGCACCACCTGGTGGTCAACAGCTTCCAGCTCCGGCTGTGGCTCCCTGACGTGGTCGCGGGCGACGAGCGCATGCTTCTGGCCGTCCCCCTCACGTCGATGGCCGGTGTCGTGTGGCTGCTCACCGCCGTGCTGTCGGCCGCCACGATCGTGCTGGTCGACCACAGTCGCACGGCCCGGCGGCAGCGCGCCGCGATGCGCGCCCGCCCGACGATCCTGCCGCTGGACGCGCAGCTCACGGGCGACCTGCTGCGATCGTCGTGGCGTCGGGGGCTGCTGAGCTCCGTGCGCATCGCGGTCTCGACCGACGCGCTCGACGAACGGTCCAGCGCCGCCCTGGAGCAGGTGACCGACAAGGGCCGCGTGCGGCGTGCGTGGGGGATCCGGGGCGTGCTCACGCACGCCGACCCGATCTACGGGCGTGTGCTGTCCGGTAGCGTGGGCCTACCCCTGCCCGACACCGCCACCGCTGTCGTCGATCCGGCCACCGGACGTGCGCGACCCGCGAGTGACCGGGGTCACGTGTGGATCCGCGGACCGCAGCTGTGCTCGGGCGAGTGGGTCGACGCCGCCACCGACGGGACACTCGACGCCGACGGCTACCTGACGGTGCTGCCCGACGCCGCGCAGGAGCACGTGCAGACGGATGACTGACAGCGCTCGACGCGCGGTGCGGGACTAGGATTGCGCCCATGACCGGCCCACGGCTCTTCGTCATCGACAACTACGACAGCTTCACCTACAACCTCGTCCAGGAGTTCGGTGAGCTGGGGGCGCAGGTCGAGGTCGCGCGCAACGACGCCTTCGTGCTGGACGACGTCGCGTCGGCGGCGCCGGAGGGCATCGTTGTCTCGCCCGGCCCCGGCACGCCGCTCGATGCGGGCCTGTCCAACGACGTCATCGCCGCGTTCGGTGACCGGATACCCATCCTGGGTGTGTGCCTGGGGCACCAGTGCATCGCGCACGTCCACGGCGGACGTGTCGTGCGCGCGCCGGAACTGCTGCACGGCAAGACGTCTCAGATCCACCACGCCGGCGCCGGCGTCTTCGCCGATCTGCCCAGCCCGTTCGTGGCCACCAGGTACCACTCCCTGATCGTCGCGGACGACGACCTTCCGGACGTGCTGGAGGTCACCGCACGCACGCAGGACGGGCTGATCATGGGGCTGCGTCATCGCACCCATCCGATCGAGGGCGTCCAGTTCCATCCCGAGTCGATCCTGACCACCGCCGGCATGGATCTGCTGCGCACGTTCGTACGCCGCACCGCCCCGCTTCCGGTTGGCTGACGTCGACGTCCTGGTCATCGGTGCCGGGCTCGCCGGGCTCACGGCCGCGCGGTCGCTGACCGCCGCGGGTCGCACCGTCGTCGTCCTCGACAAGAGCACCGGGCCCGGCGGGCGGCTGGCCACGCGCCGCATCGACGGCGCGACCCTCGACCACGGTGCGCAGTTCTTCACCGTGCGAAGCGACGAGTTCGCCGACCTCGCGCGGCGTTGGCAGCGCTCCGGCGCCCCCATCGAGCGGTGGAGCGACGGCTTCGCCCAGGCGTCCGACATCCGTGACGGACCGTCGGGCGTGACGGAGACCGGCGGGGACGGCCACGCGCGCTACGTCCTGCGCGGCGGGATGAACGCGCTCGCCAAGGCGCTGGCCCGCGACGATCTCACGGTCCTCACCGATGCGCGGGCGACGGCGGCGTGGGTGCGCGACGGGCGATGGCGTGTGGCCGTCGCCGGTGCGGGTGGTCCCGATGTGCACGACGGAGCGGCGCTGGTGTGCACCCCCCCGGTGCCACAGGGCCTGGCGTTGCTGGCCCGCGGTGGCACGGTGCTGCCCACGTCGTTGGCGGCGGCACTCGAAGCGGTCAGCTACGACCCGTGCCTGGCGTTGCTCGCGGTCCTGGACACCGATCCGGGTCTGCCCGCGCCGGGCGGGGTGCAGTTCGCGGACGGGCCGGTGCGTTGGCTTGCCGACAATGCCCGCAAGCCCGTATCGGACCGTCCCGCGGTCACGGTGCACGCGTCCGCACCGTGGAGCACAGCGTGGTACGACCGCGCCGAGGCCGACGTCGCGGCGACACTGCGCGGCTGGCTGGCGCCCTGGTTGGGGGACGCGACCGTGGTCGCCGCCCAGGTCAAGCGCTGGCGGTACGCCCAGCCCCGCGACCTCGTCGACCATCGAACCCTGCACGGTGCCGTCGACGGCGCCGCGGTGGGGTTCGCCGGCGACGCGTTCGGACACGCGCGGATCGAGGGCGCGGCGCGCAGCGGGCTCGCCGCCGCGCAGGCGTTGCTCGCCCGATGACGACGACCGAGGGCTGACGAGCCGCCGCGTCCTGCGCGGGCGACGATCCGTCGACCGTGGTCAGGGCCCACCGCCGTTGCCCTCGTTGCCGGACCCGCTGCCGCCGCCGTCGTTGCCCGACCCGTTGTTGCCGTCGTTCTGGGTCGCCGCCGGGTCGGGACCGACCGACACGGTCAGCTTGACCAGCGTCTGCTCCTCGACCACCTCACCGGCTGGCGGGTCGCTCTCGATGACCTGACCCTGCGGGATGGTGTCACTGAACTCCTCAACGGGCTCGTCGAGTTGCAGGCCCGCGTCGATCAACGCCTGGGTCGCATCGGCGATGTCCTGGCCCACCACGTCGGGGACCTCCGTCGTCGTCGGCTCGGGCGGTGGCGGCGGCTCGACCTGTTCGGGGCCCAGCGACACGATCAACGTGACCTCCAACCCCTTGGGCACACGGGTGCCGGCCGCCGGCACCTGACGGATGACGCGGCCCTGGCCAACGGTTTCGTCGAACTGCTCGGTGATCACGGCCTCGAAGCAGGGCTGCGGTTCGCATGCGGAGTTCAGCCGCTGGACCGCTTCATCCTGCGGCAGGTTCGCGACATCGGGCACCTCGGCTTCATCGGATCCGCTCGAGATCACCAGGTCGACCTCGGTGTCCTCGGGCACCTCGGTGCCGGCGGCGGGTCGGGTCTCGATGACCTGGCCCTCCGGCACGTCGTCGCTGGTCCGCCGGGTCTGTTCACCGACCCGCAGGTTGACGTCGTTCAGCGCCTGCCGGGCACGTCGCAGCGGCAGCCCGGACACGTCCGGAACCTCGACGGGCGGGGCGCCCGTGTTCACGGTCAGCGTGACCGCGGTGTCGACGGGCAGCGGCTCGCCTCCGGGCGTGGGATCCTGCGCGACGACCTCGCCTTCCTCGGGACCCGACTGCTCGACGGTCTCGATCGTCACGTCCATGAACCCCTGGTCGCCGAGGACCTCGACAGCCTCGTCCTGCTGCATGCCGACCACGTCAGGCAGTTCCGCGGTGTCCACCTGCTCGGCGGTCAGATTCGTGAACAGCCACCAGCCGCCGATCAGCAGCGCGAGCAGCAGGAGGACGGCCGCGATCCACCACCCCGCGCGGCGCCGCGGCTCCTCCTCGTACGGCTCGTCGCGGTAGTAATCGTCCTCCTCGACCGTCGGTGCGCCGGCGGCGGACGACACGACCGTCTGCTCGTTCCACCGGTCCGCCGCCTGCGTCGCCGCCAATGCACCGATCAACGGGGCAACGATCGGCACGCCGGCACGGGCGCGTTCGAGGTCGGCGTTGAACTCCCGCGCCGTCTGGTACCGGTCATCGGGGTCCTTGGCCATCGCCTTGAGCGTGATCGCGTCGAGCTCGGGCGTCGATTCGTCCGACAGCTCGGACGGTGGCTCGGGCATGGTCGACACGTGCTGGTAGGCCAACGCGACCGGAGAGTCGGCGTGGAATGGCTGCCGACCGGTGAGCAGTTCGTAGAGCACGCACCCGAGCGAGTAGACGTCCGTCCGGCGATCGACGGTGTCGCCCTGCGCCTGTTCCGGCGACACATACGCGGCGGTGCCGAACACCGCGGCGGTCTCGGTGATGGTCTCGGCGTTCACAGCCCGGGCGATGCCGAAGTCGGTGACCTTCACCTCGCCGTCGGTCGACACCATGATGTTGCCCGGCTTGATGTCGCGGTGGATCAGGCCGTGCTCGTGGGCGTAGTCCAGCGCCAGCGCCGCGTCGCCGACGATCTCGGTGGCGCGTCCCGCGGTGATGCGCTCCGAGCGCGTCAGGTCGCGCAGGCTGCGTCCGCGCACCAGCTCCATGACGATGAACGGGCGACCGTCGGTCTCGCCGGCGTCGTACACGCTGACGATGTTGGGGTGGTTGAGGCTGGCGGCCGACTGTGCCTCGCGGCGGAACCGCAGCAGGAAGTTGGGGTCGTCGGCGTAGCGCGCGTGCAGGATCTTGACCGCCACCTCGCGGTCGAGCTGCTCGTCGAAGGCGCGCTGGACGTCGGCCATCCCGCCGCGGCCGACGCTCCCGAGGAGGCGGTAGCGGCCGGCGAGCAGGGTGGGCACACCGCTGAGCGGCCGAGTCTCGTCTGACATGTCGTCCTCGCTGTCTGTCGCCGTCGGCGACGCCAGCTCACTGTGCTGTGTCGAGTGCGGCCTGCATCACCCGGGCCGCTACGGGAGCGGCGACGGCACCACCGGTGGCACCGCTGCCCGCGCCGCCACCGTCCGGCAGGACGACGGCCACCGCGACGGTCGGGTCGTCCGCCGGCGCGAATCCTACGAACCACACCGTAGGTGGGCGACCCTGCCCTGTCTCAGCGGTGCCGGTCTTGCCGGCGACCTCGACGCCGCTGATCGCTGCGGACTGACCGGAGCCCGCGTTGACCACGTTCTCCATCATGGCCTGCAGCGCGTCGGCCGAACTGCGACTGAGCGCCTGCGCACTCGGCTGATCGGGCAGGCGCAGCTCCTCGGGCTCGAACGGACGGATCACCCGACCGGACATGTCCTCGACGCGGTCGACGATGCGTGGGGTCATCAACACCCCGTCGTTGCCGATCGCGGCGGCGACCATGGCCATCTGCAACGGCGTTGCCCGCACGTCGCGCTGGCCGATCGCGCTCTGGGCCGTGGCGGGAGGATCGAGATCGGTGGGGATCTGACTCGTCCCGGGACCGGGGAGCTGGAAGGTCCACTCGGCGTTGAAGCCGAAGCGCTCGGCCTGTTCGGCCAGCAGGTCGGGTCCCAGTTCGAGGCCGAGCTGGGCAAAGGTCGTGTTGCAGCTGATGGTCAGCGCCTGCGTGAGGGTGATCGGCTGCCCTCCGTTGCACGTCCCGCCGCTGAAGTTGCCGATCGTCGCGGTGGTCTGTGGCAGATCCAGCGCCGCGGGGTCGGTGAACGTCTGGTCAGGGCTCACCCCGCTCTCCAGGGCGGCTGCGGCGGTGACCAGCTTGAACGTCGAGCCGGGGGGATACGACTCGCGTACCGCGCGGTTGAGCAACGGCGTGGCCGGGTCGGCGTTCAGGTCCTCCCACGCGGCGCGGACGTCGGCCGGGTTGTGACTGGCCAGCGCGTTCGGGTCGTACGTCGGCGACGACCAGAGCGCGAGCACCGCCCCGGTCCGCGGCTCGAGTGCGACGACCGCACCTTCGCGGTTGCCGACCCCTTCCGCGGCGGCTTGCTGGACCGCCTCCCGTACGGTCGTGTGCACCGAGTCGCCCGCACGCTCGCGACCCGCAATGAGGTCTGCGAGGTTGCGCGCGAAGGCCTCCGGGGCGTTGCCGGTCAGCTCGTCGTTGAACGCCCGCTCGATCTCGGAGCGTCCGAAGATGGGCGACGAGTACCCGGTCACGTGTGCGTAGCGTGGTCCGCTCGCATAGGTGCGCCGATACTTCAGCTCGCCGCCCGTCTCGACGGACTCGGCGATCGGGCGCGTGGCGTTGCCGTCGCCGATGAGGATCCGCCCACGTTCCGACTCGTACTCCTCCACGAGCCGACGAGCATTGGCGCCGTTGGACGCGAGGTCGTCGGCGCGGACGACCTGCAGGTAGTTGAGGTTGACGAACAGCGCGGCGAAGAGCGCCACGATCAGCAGAGCCACCCGGCGGATGGAGGCGTTCACGCCTGCGCCTTCCCGGCATCGTCGGCCTCGTCCTCGCGTGCGGCCGCGCGTCGGCGGCGCAGTGGCCTGCCACGTGTCCCCAGCTCAGTGGCCGAGACGCGGATGAGCAGCCCGACCAGCACGTAGTTCGCCAGCAGGGACGATCCGCCATAGGACACGAACGGCAGCGTCAGGCCGGTGAGGGGGATCAGGCGGGTCACGCCACCGACGATGATGAAGACCTGCAGTGCGTACAGGGTGACCAGGCCCATTGCGAGCAGCTGCCCGAACTCCTGGCGGCATCGCAGCGCGATGCGGTAGCCCCGTCCGATGAACAGCAGGTAGCACAGGAGCAGGCCGGTCGTGCCCAGCAGTCCGACTTCCTCACCGAACGCGCTGAAGATGAAGTCGGTCGACACGATCGGGATGAAGTCGGGGTGCCCCTGACCAAGCCCGACGCCGGCCACGCCACCGGTGCCCAGCGCGAACAGCGACTGCTGCAGCTGGCCGGCACCGAACGCGTCGCTGTTCCACAGGTCCAGCCAGATACCGATCCGATCGCGGACGTGTCCGAACAGCTGGTAGGCCATGAAGCCGCCCAGTGCGAACAGGCTGACCCCGCCGATCACGTACGCGATGCGTGACGTCGCGACGTACAGCATGCAGATGAACAGGCCGAACAACAGCAGCGACAGCCCCAGGTCACGTTCGAACACAAGGACGGCGAGGCTGAGCACCCAGACGGCGAGCACGGGACCGAACGCGCGAGCCGGCGGTACCATCACCGGCCCGACCCGGTTCGTCGCCACTGTCAGCAGCTGCCGGTTCTCCGCCAGGTAGCTGGCGAAGAACACGGCGAGGCCGATCTTGGCGAACTCACCGGGCTGGATCGAGAACCCGGCCACCCGGATCCACAGGTTGGCGCCGTTGATGTTGGCGCCGATCACGGGCAGCAGCGGCATCAGCAGCAGCACGATCGCGCCGATGCCGATGCTGTAGCGGTACCGGTCGAGGGACTCGTAGTCGCGGATCACGAGCAACGTCGTGATCAGCAGCCCGACGCCGACCATGGTCCACACCGTCTGCGACGGAGCCAGCTCGGACGTGTCACTCGCGGCGAGGGCATAGTCGATCCGCCGGATCATGACCAGGCCGAGGCCGTTCAGGACGTACGCGAGCGGGAACAGCAGGGGGTCAGCCCCGGGCGCGATGCGGCGTGTCAGCAGGTGGGTGCCCACGGCGAGCACCGCCAGCACGCCGCCGTAACCGGCCATGCCGGCAGGCAGCTTGGGCTCGCGGGCGAGTCCGACCAGCGCGTATGCCACGAGGCACACGACCAGCGCGAGCACCAGCAGACCCAGTTCGGTGTTGGCCCGCCGCCGCGCCTCCAGCTTGGTCTCGGCGGCGTTCACGGGCCCTGCGTGGGCTCGGTCAACGGTTCTCCGATGGCCGGCGCCGGCTGCTGCGCGTCGCGCGCCTGCTCCTGCAGGTCCTCCACGATGTGCTGTGCGTCCGTCAGGCTCTGCGCGGTCAGACCCTCCGTGATCGCCTGCTGGCGGAACTCGGGGAACGCCGACACCGGTGTCGTGGTGATCTCGGTGGGTACGACGCGGGCCGCCGTCACGCCGGCGAACTCCTGTGGGATGCCGCGGTAGATCGCGACCATGCCCTCGTGCTCCCCGACGAAGTAGGAGCGCGACAGCAGCAGCCACCCGCCGCCCAGCACGAGCGCACCGACCACGACGAGCGCCATCAGCACCGCGATGGACCGCACGACGATGCGCCGGGAGCGCGTGCGTGCACGGCGGTCGCCCGCGGGCGCGGCCGGCGGCGGCACCTCGGTGGTCGCGACCGCACGGCCGTCACCGGTCGGTTCGGCCACCGCCGTCGGGGCCGCGGCGTCGCCGCCCACCCGGTCGTCCGTCGAGCGGTCGGTCCCATCGGCACGGGCGTTCGCCGCGGGGTCCCCGGCCGTGCCGGCGTCGGTGGGGAGCGACGCGATCTGCTGCGTGGTGGACCCGTCGGGCTCGTCCGCCGGTGCAGCCGGCTGGGCCCAGTGGTCGCCGACGCGGATCAGCACCGCCGTGATGTTGTCGGGGCCACCGGCGGCGTTGGCCTGCGCCAGCAGCGCGGTGACGGCCTGGTCCCCGTCGGGCGTGCTGGCCAGGATCCCGGCGATGCGTGTGTCGTCGACCGGCCCCGACAGGCCGTCGGAGCACAGCAGGACCTGGTCGCCGTCGTGCAGGGTGATCGGTGGCAGCACCTCCACGTCGACCGTGGTCTCGTGCCCGATGGCGCGGGTGATCACGTTGCGCTGCGGATGGGTCGCCGCCTCGTCGCGCGACAACCGCCCCTCCCGCACCAGCCGCTCGACCAGGGTGTGGTCGGTGGTCAACTGGCTCATCTGCTCGTCGTCGCGCAGCAGGTAGGCCCGACTGTCACCGACGTGCGCCACGTGCAGTTGGCCGTCCCGCACGGCGACCGCGGTCAGGGTCGTGCCCATCCCCTCCAGTTGCGGATCCGACGATGCACGCTCGACGACGAGCGTGTTGGCGTCGCGGACCGCGGCGGCCAGTGCGTCGCTGACCTCCTCGGGACCGCGCAGGGACGACACGTCGAGGATGCGCAGCGGCTCGAGCGCGGCATCGGACGCGATCTCGCCCGCCTGATGGCCACCCATGCCGTCAGCGACGGCGTGCACGACGTCGCCGACGAGGAAGCTGTCCTCGTTGCCCGCGCGGACGCGTCCGGTGTGGGTCGCGCCGAACGCACGCACCGTCAGCGCCTGCCCGCGCACTGTCACTTCCTGACCTCGACGATCGTCTTCCCGATCCCGAGCTGATCGCCGGCCGCGATCTGTGTCGGCGTGGTCACCTTCACCCGGTTGAGGAACGTACCGTTGGTCGACTTGCAGTCGGCGACCATCCAGCTGCCGTCCGCCTGATAGATGCGCGCGTGGTCGTCACTGACGTACGGATCCTCGAGCCGCACTGTACTAGATGGCGACCGGCCGAAGAGGATGGCGTCCTGCTCCAGGTCGATGATGCGTGGCCGACCGTCCGGGATGTGCACGACCAATTGGCCGGGTGCCGGCCGTGGTGCCGGTCCGGGCGTCCGCAGATCGCGGACGATGGCGCGGACCGCGCGCCACAAGAAGATGTAGAGCAACAGCAGGAAGAACCCCTGCAGCAACCACAGAATGATGGGTGGCATCGCCGGTCTAGCGGCCTGCGACGAACCGCAACCTGACGTTGCCGAGCTCGAGGTCCTCGCCGCCCGCGAGGTACTCGCGGTCGACGGTGGTGCCGTTGACCATGATTCCGTTGGTCGAGCCGAGATCCTCGATGAGCCACCCCTGGTCACCGCGGCTGATCCGCGCATGGCGCCGTGACACCGAGGGGTCGTCGAGTTGGACGTCACAGCCGGGCATGCGGCCGATGACCGCCTGGTCCGAGATCGGGATCTCCTGGCCGGCCTGATCCACGAGCTCGAGGACGGCGCCGTGCCGCTCCGGCGCGAGGTTACGCGGACCGCCGGTCCGGCGCGACGGACCGTCCTGTCGGCCCGCCTCGACCTTGCCGCGAAGCTCGTACGTGCCCACAGGGACGTGGTCGTCGATGGCCAGTTCGATGCGCGCGGGCCCACGCAGCTGCCAGCCGCGCTCGGCGGCCGTGCGCACCAGCACGTCGCTCAGCTCATTGGCCAGCGACTCACCGAACTCCCGGAACCGCTCGTGATCGGAAGGGCTCAGCTCGAAGCGGTAGACGTTGGGTACGAACACGCCGTCGACCCCGACGTTCTGGTAGTTCCCCGCGTAGCGCTGTATCGCCTTGGCGAGCTCCACAGGCTGCAGCCCGGACCGGAACGCTCGTGCGAAGAAGCCTTCGACAGCTCCTTCAAGGCGTCGTTCAAAATCCCGCAGGACACTCATCCGTTCGCTCGGTTTCCCTCGAGGTGGCGGGCACATGGGGGATGACAGGACGTCGGAGGGTCGTGCGACCCCGTCACGCGCGCCGCAGCGTGCTTCTGGCGATGCTACACTCCGCGCGCTGCGGCGTTGCTTGTCCCAAGGGCGAGTGGCGGAATTGGCAGACGCGCAGGATTCAGGTTCCTGTCTCCGTTCAGGAGGTGGGGGTTCAAGTCCCCCCTCGCCCACCAGTCGACGCCGCGGCGTCCGTCGACGGTGATGGCCACGTGCCGTCGACCGACGCGCTACCGCGGCCGCCGCACGTTGGGCAGCGGACCCTTCGGCAGGGGCAGGTCGGAACCGCCCAGCGCGTGCAGCCGGCGGTCGAGCGGGCCGATCTCCTTGGCCTTCATCGCCCGCGGCAGCTTCATCACGTGCATGCGCAGGCCGCCGAGCTCCACCTGGTCGTCAGCATGGCCGACGCTGACCTCGTGCACGGGGATGTCGCCACTGATGCGTGCGGTCTTGCGCGCTTCCTGGCGCAGCAGCGCCCGTACCCGGGATCGCCGACCCTCCCCGACGAGGATCACACCCGGGCGACCGACCACGCGGTGCACCAGGTCCTGCTTGCCGCTGAAGGCCACTGCGGGCGTGACCTTCCACGTCCCCCTGAGCTGCTGGAGCACGGCGAGCGCGGCACCGGGCTGGCCCTCGATCTGCGCGATGGCGGCGTTCTGGCCGCGGACGCCCAGCACGATCATCGCGCTCGGCGCGGCCATCGCCAGTCCGGCGATCACGCCGAGCACCGGCGAGCCGAGCCACGTCAGGACAGCCAGCGGCAGCACCATGCCTGCGATGGCCGCTGCCACCATGTACGGCACCAGTCGGTCGTCGTGTGCCCGCGTCTGGGTGAACGCGAGCCGAATTTGTCGTAGGCGGTCGCCTACTCGGTCACGAAATCGGGAAGCCATGATTGGATGGTAGGCCGTCGTGTGCATGCTGTGCACGCACTCGTGAGGAGATGAGTCTCGATGACCGAGTCCGCCTCGCCCGTGGGGCTCGGAAGTGCGCGGTACCTCAACCGCGAGCTGTCGACCATGTCGTTCAACGCCCGCGTGCTGGCCGTCGCTGCGGACAAGCGTCGCCCACTGCTCGAACGCGCCAAGTTCCTCGCGATCTTCGCGACCAACAACGACGAGTTCTTCCAGAAGCGTGTCGGCAGCCTGCTCGAGCAGGCCAAGACCGGCGCGGAGACGGTGTCGCCCGACCAGATCCCGCCCGCGCACCAGCTCGCCGCCGTGCGCACCTATGCCCAGGAGCTGGCCGACGAGCAGTCGGCGCTGTTCAACGACGAGATCGCACCGGGACTCGCGGCGGGTGGGCTCGAGCTGTGCGCCTGGGACGACCTGGACGACGACGAGCTGGACTACGTCACCGCGTACTTCGAGGCGCAGGTGTTCCCGGTCCTGACACCACTGGCGATCGACCCCGGTCACCCCTTCCCCCACATCTCGAGCCTGTCGCTCAACCTGGCCGTCGTGCTGCACGACCCGGACCGTGGGCGACGCCAGCTCGCCCGCGTCAAGGTGCCGTCGCTGCTCGACCGCTTCGTCCGCCTGCCCAGCGGGACGCGCTTCATCCCGATCGAACTCGTGATCGCCAACAAGCTCGACACCCTGTTCTCCGGCATCGAGGTGCTCGAGTGGCACCAGTTCCGCGTGACCCGCAACGCCGATCTGGCGATCCGCGAGGACGAGGCGGAGGATCTGCTCGAGACGATCGAGGACCATCTGCTGGAACGGCGGTTCGGACGCGCCGTGCGCCTGGAGCGCCGCCCGTCGATGCCCGAGTGGCTGTCGGACCGGCTGCTGCGGGAGCTGGACCTCGGCGCGGCCGCCGAGACCGTCGTGGACGCACCGCTGGACATGTCCGCGTTGTGGGAGCTGTACGGCGCCGGCCCCCAGGAGCTGCGGGATCCGTCGTGGGAGCCGCGCATGCCGGCGCGCCTGGCGCAGCTCGACAGCGCACCGGACGCGCTCTTCGCCGAGATCGGGCGGGGCGACATCTTCGTCCAGCACCCGTACGACAGCTTCGACGCGTCGGTGCAGAGGTTCATCGTCGACGCGTCCCGGGACCCCGCCGTCCTGGCGATCAAGGTGTCTATCTACCGCACGACCGAGCAGGAGAGCCCGATCGTCGAGGCGCTGATCCGCGCGGCGGAGGCCGAGAAGCAGGCCGTCGCGATGGTGGAGCTCAAGGCGCGGTTCGACGAGGAGGCCAACATCTCCAGAGCCCGAAGCCTGGAGGATGCGGGCGTTCACGTCGCGTACGGGCTGATCGGGCTGAAGACGCACTCGAAGATCGCGCTGGTGGTGCGCGAGGAGGACGGCGTGCTGCGCCGGTACGCCCACATCGGGACCGGCAACTACAACCCCAGCACCGCCAGGATCTACGAGGACATCGGCATCCTCACGTGTGAGCCGAGCGTCGGCCGGGATCTGTCGCACCTGTTCAACTCGCTCACCGGCTACAGCCGGCACGACGACTACGACACGCTGCTGGTGGCACCCCGGTCCCTGCGCCCACGGCTGGCCGAGTTCGTCCAGCGCGAGATCGACGCCGACGACGGACACATCGTCGTGAAGGTCAACAACCTCGTCGACACCGATCTGATCGACGCGTTCTACGACGCGTCCGAAGCCGGCACGCCCGTCGATCTGATCGTGCGCAGCATCTGCAGCCTGCGTCCCGGCGTACCAGGGCTCAGCGACACGATCTCCGTGCGTTCGATCGTGGGGGACTTCCTCGAGCACTCGAGGATCTTCCGCTTCGGGTCCGCCGAGCGTGGCTACGACTATCTGATCGGATCGGCCGATCTCATGCCCCGCAACCTCGACCGCCGGATCGAGGCGGTGCTGCCGGTCACCGACGAGCACGCCCGCGGGCGACTGCAGGAGATCCTCGACGTCGTGCTGGCCGACGATCAGCTCGCCTGGGAGCTCGACGGAACCGACGGCACGTGGCACCGCGTCGAGGAGCGCGACGGCATCCACACGCACGAGAAGCTTCGCGAGCTGGCGATCGAGCGCACCCGGGGTTGATGGCGGGCGCGGGCCGCCGGAGCCAAGGGCAGAACCGGTCGGAGGACGGAGATCGCGGTGTGCACGGCTGTCAGGATCGTGATCCTCGCCGCCACGAAGGAGCGGCGCGCGGCGCTGCGGCGCGCAGCCGTCGGCACGGCGTGGCAGGTGGTCGCCGCGGTCGGCGACGTCGACGAGGCCGTCGACCGGTTGCGCGCACTCCATGCGAAGGTGCTGGTGGTCGACGCCGCGAGCGGGGCGTCGACCGATCACGTCCGAACCCCGGTCGGCGACGTGCTGCTCGTCGGCGTCGGCGACCTGGCCGGCGCCGACGCCGTCGTGCCGGCTGAAGACCTCGGACGTCTGCCCGGGGCGCTCGCCGACCTGCTCCACGCCGGCGGCGACCACACCCACTGAGATCGCGACGCCGCCCCGCCGGCGCCGCCACCAGGACCACGGCGGTGGTCGTCCGGTCCGGCTACGACGTCGCTGCTCCGCGTTGTCGTGCATCGAGATCGACGGCGATCGGCAGTGCGGTGTCACGCCAGTGGGTGAGGTCGCGTTCGGCCGTTGTGTAGCGCCGCCACACCAACTGGCGGGCGACGCCGTCCTCGGGATCGTCGGCGGAGACCACGCGCGCGGTGCCGGCCACGGTGTGATCGGCGATCCTGACCGTCACCCGCGCGTCACGTCGCAGGTTGCGCACCCAGTCGGCACGATCGCGCCCACCGGACAGGAAGTACACGGTGGCACCGTCCGCGGCGAACCAGATCTCGATCTCGTGCGGCTCACCCGTGACGCGGCCGGTCGTCGTCACGTAGGCGTACGCCTCGTCCGCCGCCGCCCGCAGCCATGTCCGGATGTCGTCCATCGCGGGCACCCTACCGGCGGTCACGCCCGGCCGGTCACCGCACGGCGCTGCGCGCGGGCACCGTTGTGCGAAGATTGCACGACCATGTTGAGCGGGCCCCTGGATGTCGCACTGCTGGCCGTCATCGCGGTGATCGCCGCGCTGGCGCTCGCCGTCGCGATCTCAGCGGTGCGGTTGCAGCGGCGCATCAGACGCACGCTGCGCGTCGGCGCCGGCGCGTCGGGCAATGAACTGCTGCTGGCGCTGCGCAACCACGACGACGACCTCGACGAGCTCGACGCCGCGGTGGTCGACCTGCGCGCGCGCGTCGCCCGCGTGGAGCAGAGCATCGAACTGTGCACCAACCGTGTCGCCATGGTCCACTACGACGCGTTCCCCGACATGGGCGGCAAGCTATCGTTCTCGGTCGCGATGCTCGATGAGCAGGGAGATGGCATCGTGCTGTCAGTGATCAACGGCCGCACCGAGACGCGCGCGTGGGGCAAGCGCGTGGTGGGCGGCGAGAGCCGCCAGCGGCTGTCGGCGGAGGAGTCCGATGTGCTGCGCCGCGCCAGCACCCTGGACCGGGCACGCGCCGACGAGCAACCTGTGGGTGACGGATGACCACGAGCAGCGGCAGCACGGTGCGACGCATCGCCTACCTCGGTCCCGACGGCAGCTTCGCGTCGGAGGCGGCGCGGCGCGCGAGCCACCGGCCTGCGTCGCTGCAGCCGATGCCGACGGTCGTCGACGTCATCGACGCGGTCCGCGTCGGTTCCTGCGACTGGGGCGTCGTCCCGATGGAGAACTCCGTCGAGGGATCGGTCAACGTCACGCTCGACGAGCTCGCCTTCGGCGACCCCGGGGTGTTCATCCGGGCCGAGATCACGATGCCGGTGACGATGAACCTGCTGGGCAGTCCCGAGGCCGATCTGTCGACCATCACCGTGGTGCGCAGCCACTCGCACGCCCTCGCGCAGGCCCGGGGGTGGCTGGCCGCCCAGTTGCCGAACGCCCGGCAGGAGGCGGTGACGTCCACGGCGGAGGCGGCACGGCAGGTCGGTGCCGACCCGTCGGTGGCGGCGATCGGGACCACGGCGGCCGCGGGCCGCTTCGGGCTGTCGATCATCGCCGCCGACATCGGTGACCACATCGACACCACCACACGGTTCGTCGTGCTGGCGAGCGGGTTCGCCAGCGCGACCGGCGCCGACAAGACCTCGCTCGTCGTGTTCTTCGGCCATGACCGTCCGGGCCAGCTGCTCTCGGTGCTGCACGAGTTCGCGATGCGCGGCATCAACCTCACCAAGATCGAGTCGCGGCCGACCAAGAAGCAGCTCGGCGAGTACTGCATCTTCGTCGACTGCGCAGGCCACGTGTCCGAGCCCCGCGTCGGCGAGGCGCTCAGGGGCGTGCACCGCCACGTCGCCGAGCTGCGCGTGCTGGGGTCGTACCCCCGTGCGGTCGGTCGGGCAGACGTACCGACGTCCACCGACAGCGCAGCGGCCTACGCCGAGTCCGACGACTGGTACGCCGGGATCCTGCAGCACACCGACCGCGGATGACCCTGTCGGCCACCCAGGTCGCGGACGCCGCCACCGAGGCGGCCAGCGAGGCCGTCGACGCGGCCGACGCCGTCACCGACGTCGCGGACGAGGCGCGCACGTTCGGGTCGATGGTGCTCGACCAGTTGCCGGTCATCGCGACCGCGCTCCTCGTGGGGCTGGTCGCCATGCTCGGTGCGCTGGCGCTCGCGCGGCTGGTGGAACGCGCGCTGTCCCGCACGCGGGCCGACCACGTGGCCGTCGTGCTGCTGTCGCGGCTGGTGCGTCTGGCGGGTCTGATCGGCGCGGCGCTGCTGACCCTGTCGATCGCCGGCGTCGAGGTCGGCTCGGTGCTGGCCGGTCTCGCCGTCATCGGTGTCGCCGTCGGTCTGGCGGTGCAGGGCATCCTCGAGAACTTCATCGCCGGGGTCATCCTGCTGGTGCGCAAGCCGTTCTCCGCCGGCGACCAGATCCGGTCCGCGGAGTTCGAGGGCACGGTCGAGTCGCTCGACCTGCGGGTCACCCATCTCATCGACTACGACGGGGAGACGATCCTCATCCCGAACCGGGACGTCTACAACAACCCGCTGGTCAACCTGACCCGTCGGGGCAAGCGACGGACCGTCGTGATGGTCGGTGTCGACTATCGTGACGATCACGACGAGGCGCGCGCGATCATCCTGGACGCGGTCCGTGCCGTCGACGGGGTCCTCGACCATCCGGAGCCTGAGGTGCTGCTCACCGAGCTGGGAGAATCCAGCGTCAACTTCGAGGTCCGCTACTGGACGCGGCCCGACATCCGCAGCGTGCGCCGGACCCAGGATCGCGTGCTCGCGGCCGCCAAGCGAGCGATCCAGGACGCCGGCCTCACCATCCCGTGGCCGATCCGGACACTGGTGCCGGACGGCACGTTCCACACGACGCGCCGGGAGACGCCGTGATGCGCAGGGCGCACCGTGCACTGCTGACGGTGGTCGGCGTCGCGTGTGTCGCAGCCGTCCTCGGGGTCGTCCTCCTCTGGCCGTCGAACGCCGCGCAGCCGGACGTGTCGACGGTGCCCGACGACGTCGCCCTCCGCTCCGCCGAGCTGACCGGGGTCACCGAGCTCGACGACGTCGACGATCCCGGCCTCGCGCCCGGTGCCCGGGTGCTGGAGCTGACCGCACGGCTGGACGACGGGCGGACGGTCACGTTCGAGATGGTCGACGAGACCGGAGACCTCTTCGCAGTCGGTCAGCGCGTGCGCGTCGCCGAGGCCAAGGGCCCCGACGGCGGCGTCGTCTACTACGTCAACGACATCGAGCGGGACCGTCCGCTGCTGCTGCTCACGCTCGTGTTCCTGGTCGCGGTGCTCGTGTTCGGCCGCTGGCAGGGCCTGCGCGCACTGCTCAGCCTCGGCATCACACTCGGCGTCGTCGTGGTCTTCGTCGTGCCGGCCGTGCTGGACGGGCGCGACCCCGTCGTCGTCGCGCTCTCGGCGGCCGTCGTCATCATGGCGGTCACCCTGTACATGACCCACGGAGTGCGGCCCAAGACGACCGCGGCGGTGGTGGGCACCCTGATCGCGCTCGCGGTCACCGTGGGCCTGTCGTGGCTGTTCATCGAGGTCGCGTCGCTCAGTGGACTCGCCGACGAGGAGGCCCGGCTGGCCAGCGTCTCCAGTGGCGGCCTGTCACTCCGCGGCCTCCTGCTCGCCGGGATCATCATCGGCGCGCTCGGCGTGCTCGACGACGTGACGATGGCACAGGCGTCGACGGTGTTCGAGCTGCGGCGTGCGGATCAGCACGCCGACGTCGGCAGCCTGTTCGCCGGAGCCATGGCGGTCGGTCGGGATCACGTGGCGGCCGCCATCAACACGCTGTTCCTGGCCTACGCCGGGGCGTCGCTGCCACTGCTGATCCTGTTCAGCACCTCACCGGACCCGCTGCCTGTGATCGCGTCCAGCGAGCTGGTGGCCGTCGAGATCGTCCGCACACTGGTCGGATCGATCGGGTTGATGGTCAGTGTGCCGGTGACCACCGCGCTCGCGGCGTGGCTCGCCTGCGGGCGGGCGTCCCGACCACGTGGGGGGGTCGACGGGTCCGACGGGCCGCAGGGACCGCCCGACCACCAGGTGGACCTCACCGCCCGCGGCGCCACGTCGCCGTTCGCCGATGACGGCGTCGAACAGGAATGGGAGCGCCGCCTGCGTGACTCGTACGGCATCCGTGGCGGCGAACGGCGGCACACCACCGCGAGGGATGAGGGACAGCGATGATCGACATCCGACGGGTCCGCGACGACTTCGACGGCACCGCGCAGGCGTTGCGGCGGCGCGGTGTGAGCGACCGCCAGCTCGAGGAGATCCGCGCGCTCGACGAACGCCGCCGGGCGTTGATCGCCGAGAGCGACAACCTGCGCGCTGAGCAGCGTGAGGGGTCGCGCCGGATCGGGGCGGCCACGCCAGAGGAGCGCGATGAGCTCATCGCCGCCGTCAAGGCGGTGTCCGCGCGCCTCGACGACCTCGAACCGCAGCAGGCGGCGGCGCAGCGCGCGCTCGACGAGGCGCTCGCGGTGGTGCCCAATCTGCCCCATCCCGAAGCCCCGGACGGTGTCGACGACAGCGACGCCGTCGAGCTGTTCAGGTTCGGGGAGCCGCCGACGTTCGACTTTCCCGTCTCGGACCACGTCGAGCTGGGCGAAGCGCTCGGCATCATCGACATCCCCCGGGGCGTGAGGGTGTCCGGCAGCCGGTTCGCGTACCTGATGGGCACGGCGGTACTGCTCGAGTTCGCGCTGGTGCGTTGGGGACTCGACCGCCTCGCCGAGCACGGGTTCCTGCCTGTCGTGCCCCCGGTCCTCACCCGCGAGGAGGCGCTGTACGGCACGGCGTTCCTGCCGAACGGCGCGGATCAGCTGTACCACATGGAGCGCGACGACATGTACCTCGTCGGCACGTCCGAGGTCCCGCTCGCGGGTCTGCACATGGACGAGATCCTCGACGCGGACGCGCTGCCGTTGCGCTACGCGGGGTTCTCGACATGCTTCCGGCGTGAGGCCGGCACCTACGGCAAGGACACCCGCGGCATCTTCCGCGTCCACCAGTTCGACAAGCTCGAGATGTTCAGCTTCGTCCTGCCAGAGGAGTCGGAGGATGAGCACGCGCGGCTGCGCGACATCGAGGTCGACACGTTCCGACAGTTGGGTCTGCACGGGCGGGTCGTCGACATCCCCGTCGGCGATCTGGGCGACTCGGCGGCGCGCAAGTACGACTGCGAAGTGTGGCTGCCCGGCCAGGAGGCGTACCGCGAGCTCACCTCGACATCGAACTGCACCGACTACCAGGCGCGGCGGCTGCGGTGCCGCTATCGCACCGCCGAGGGCGGCACCGCGATGGTCCACACGCTCAACGGCACGATGGTCGCGGTCGGCCGGACGCTGATCGCGCTGCTCGAGAACCACCAGCGTGACGACGGCACCGTCGCGGTCCCCGAGGTGCTGCAGCCGTACCTGGGGACCGACCTGCTCACCGGCCCGACCATCGGCGCGGGCGCGCGCGGCTGAAGGCGTCAGCGGCGCGGCGGTGCGAGCAGGAAAGCACGCACGCCACCAGGAACGCCACGCTACCGGCGGTGAGCAGCAGGTCCCCGTCACGCACGCCCGCGGCGACGAACGCGAGGGCGCACACCAGGAACAACAGCCATCCCCAACGCTCGAACCGGTCGCGCATCCGTTCCTCCTCGCAGCAGCAGGACGATAGCGGCAACCCACGCGGACCGTCGCGGTGAACCGCCCGCAAATGGGTAGGACGGCCATGGGGCTGGACATCCATAGGAGGCAGGCATGGCGCTGGTGGCCGGTATCGACGTCGGCGGGACGAACATCGAGGTCGCGCTGGTCGACGACGATCACAGCGTCGTCGACCGCGCCAAAGGCCGGACGCCCACGGACGGTCATGACGCGGTGGTCGAACGCGTCGCCGAGCTCGTCGGCAAGCTGGACGACCGGCCGTCGGCTGTGGGCGTCGGCATCCCGGGCCCCGTCAATGACGGGGTCGTCACACGCCCACCGAACCTGCGCAACTGGCCGGACGAGGTCAGCTTCGGCACGCTGCTGCGCGACGAGCTGGGCATGCCGGTCGAGGTCGGCAATGACGCCAACGTCGGTGCCCTCGGAGAGTGGGTCGCGGGCGCCGGACGGGGATCGAGGTTCATGCTCGGCGTCTGGATGGGCACCGGCATCGGTGGTGGGCTGATCCTCGACGGACGGCCCTACACGGGGGCGTTCGGTGGCGCGGGTGAGTTCGGGCACATGATCGTCCACCGGGGTGGCGCCCAGTGCGGGTGCGGGCGCCGCGGGTGCATCGAGGCCTACGCGGGCCGCGCGTCGATGGAGCGGTTCGTCGAGATGGCCGTCGCCGCCGGTCGTGGGACCGAGCTGTACGAGATCCGCGACGACAAGGGCAAGGAGCGGCTCACGTCGGCGGTGTGGGCCAAGGCGCTCGACGAGGGCGACGACCTGACGACCGAGCTGATCGACGAGGCGATCGAAGCGGTCGCAATCGGGATCGGTTCGGTTGTGAACCTGCTCGACCTCGACCGCGTCGTGATCGGCGGCGGACTCGCCGAGAAGCTCGGGCAGGATCTCGCGGACGACATCGCGAGGGCCGCGCAGCCGTGGACGCTCGTGCCGCGCGACGATCGACGCTACGTCGTGGCCGAGCTCGGCGACGATCCCGGCGTGATCGGGGCGGCCGCGCTCGGCCGCGCGTCGATGCTCCTGCGCTGACACTGCCGGGTCACCAGGGTCCCGTAGAGTCGACCACATGGACGACGGGCGGCAGCAGGCGCAGGACAAGATGGCACAGGCCGGGGTGCATCCGGCCGCGATCACCGTGTTCGCCCACTACTACGACGTGCTCGCCTCCGGCGGCACCGGGGTGATCGCAGAGGACGACATCGAGCCGATCGAGCGGTTGCCGCGACTTGCCGACGTCGAGGCGGACGCCACGGCAGGTCGCGACGCACTGGCGAGGACGGCCGTGGTGAAGCTCAATGGGGGTCTGGGCACCTCGATGGGCATGCAGCAGGCGAAGTCGCTGATCGAGGTGCGTCCGGGGCAGCGCTTCCTGGACGTCATCGTGCGGCGCGTCAGAGCGCTGCGTGCGACCTACGACGTGGCCCTGCCGCTGCTGTTCATGGACAGCTTCCGCACCCGCGACGACACCCTCGCGGCACTGGCGGCCCACCCCGATCTGCCGGTCGACGGCGTGCCGCTCGACTTCCTGCAGAACTCCGAGCCGAAGCTGCGCACCGACGACCTGACGCCGATCGCGTGGCCCGATGACCCCGAGCTCGAGTGGTGCCCCCCCGGGCACGGCGACCTGTACACGGCGCTGGTCACCTCCGGCGTGCTCTTCCGGTTGCGGGACGCCGGCTACCGGTACCTGTTCGTGTCGAACAGCGACAACCTCGGTGCGACGCCCGATCCGCGGCTGGCGGCGTGGTTCGCCGGCACCGGTCGACCCTTCGCGTCCGAGTCGTGCCGGCGGACCGGGATGGACCGCAAGGGCGGCCATCTGGCGCGACGCCGGTCGGACGGTCGGCTGGTGCTGCGCGAGTCGGCACAGACGCGGCCGCGGGACGCCGACGCCTTCGCCGACATCGAACGCCACCGGTTCTTCAACACCAACAACCTGTGGCTGGACCTGGACGCTCTGGCGGTCCGGTTGGACGAGACCGACGGCGTGCTGGGCCTGCCGATGATCCGCAACACCAAGACGGTCGACCCCACGGACCCGTCGTCGCCGGACGTCATCCAGATCGAGACCGCGATGGGTGCCGCGATCGCCGTCTTCGACGGCGCGACCGCGATCGAGGTCGACCGCTCACGGTTCCTGCCGGTCAAGACGACGAGCGACCTGCTGGTGCTGCGGTCCGACGCGTACGAGATGACCGACGACGGCGAGGTCCGCCTCGTCGGGTCACGGTCCGACGCGCCACTCGTCGACCTCGACGGCCACTACAAGCTGATCGCCGACTTCGACGCCCGCTTCGCCCACGGCGCCCCGTCCCTCGTGGCGTGCGACAGCCTGACCGTTCGTGGTGACTGGACGTTCGGCGCCGACGTCACGGTTCGTGGCGACGTGACGGTCACCGCAGCCGACGCTCCGGGACGCATCCCCGACGGGACGGTCCTGGACGGCGCCTGACGAACCCGGTCGACCCGGCCCGACCCCCGCGGCGTCAGCACCACGCCGGTCCGGTCGATGTCCCCCGGATCGACCACGCGGGTGCCGACCAGCCTGCCCTCACAGGTCCGTGATCCGCGCGATGTCGGTCAGCGCGCGGGCGGCGGCCTGGAGCAGGGGCACAGCCAGGAGGCCGCCGGTGCCCTCGCCGAGGCGCAGGCCCAGGTCGAGCAGCGGTGCGAGCCCCAGCGCGTCGAGCGCGATCTGTGCGCCCGGCTCGGGAGACCGGTGAGACGCGATGAGGTGCCCACTCAGAGGCGGACACAGCCGAGCGGCGAGCAGCGCCGCCGCGTTCGTGACGACGCCGTCGAGCACCGCCGGCACCCGGCGTGCGGCCGCGGCGAGCAGCAGGCCGACGAGCGCGGCGTGCTCCAGCCCTCCGAGGCTCGCCAGCACGCCAAGTGGGTCGTCCGGGTCGGGACGGTGCAGGGCCAGCGCCCGCGCGACCACCTCGATCTTGTGCGACGGCACGTGACCGTCGGTGCCGGCACCCCGACCGGTGACCGCTCCGGCCGGCCGTCCGGTGCACGCTGCGATCAGACACGCAGAGGCCGTCGTGTTCGCGATCCCCATGTCGCCGGTGACCAGCAGGTCGGCGCCGACGTCCATCAGTTCCACCGCGATCGCCGCACCCACCGACACCGCCTGCGCCGCCTCGCCGCGGCTCATGGCCGGACGCGTGCTCAGGTCCGCGGTTCCCGCGCGTACGCGCCGACTGCGCAGCAGCCGATCGTCAGGCGGCGGGTCCACGCAGCCGACATCGACCACGACCAGGTCGGCGCCGACGGTCGCCGCCACCGCGTTGACCGCCGCCTGACCCGCGCACATCGTCGCCACCATGCGCGTCGTGATGTGCTGCGGCCACGGCGTGACCCCCCGGGCGTGCACACCGTGGTCGGCCGCGGCAACGACCACCACCGGTGACCGCGGGACCGGCGGCGGGCAGCGCGAGGCCACAGCGGCCAGCTGGACACCCACCGCTTCGAGCCGACCCAGGCTTCCCGGCGGTTTGGCGAGCTCGGCATGGCGTGCCTCCGCCCGCGCCGCAGCGTCGGGATCAACCGGCTCGACGGCGTCCACGAGCTCGGCGATCGTCGACGGCAGCGAGGGCATCGCGAGGGAGTCTCGCACGGATGGCGCACTACGCTCGCCCCATGTTGCGCGACATCCGCCCCTACCTCGAGATCCGCACCGCGACGCCATCGGGGTTCGACCACACGGGCGAGCGCCTGCTCGTGTCGTCGAACCTCCCGGGCACGGCGCAGGTGCACCGGTTGGACCTCGCCCACGCCGCCGACGGCCCGGTCGCCGCGCGCGATCTGGTGCAGATCACCGGCCACACCGAGCCGGTCGGCGGCTCGACAGCGTCGCCGACCTGGCGGCCGTGCACGACTGGATCGCCGGCACGGACGATCTCGATCCGGACCGGTGCGCGTTGTACGGCGGGTCGTACGGCGGCTACATGGTGCTGTCGGGACTGGTCCACCAGTCGGAGCGCTGGGCAGCCGGGGTGGACATCGTGGGCATCGTCAACCTGGTGACGTTCCTCGAGCACCGCAGCGTGGCGGCGTGCGTGGCGCGAACGTGAGTATGGATCGCTGGAGACCGACCGGCCGCTGCTGGAGCGGCTGTCGCCACTGACCCAGGTCGACCGGTTGCGCGCACCGCTGCTCATCATCCACGGCCGCAACGACCCGCGGGTCCCCCTGGGAGAGGCCGAGCAGATCCATGCAGTCGCCAGGGCCAAGGGCCTGCGCAGCGACCTGCTGGTCTACGACGAGGGTCATGGGCTGGCCAAGCTGGCCAACCGCCTCGACGCCTATCCGCGCGTCGCGGCGTTCCTGGACGAGGTGCTCCGCGTCTGACCGGCACGCGTCAGCGGCGGTACGTTGCGTGGTCGGTCAGCAGCAGCGACAACACGGCGCCCGGCGCCTCGCGATGGATGCTGTGGCCCGCGCCGCGCACGATCCGGGTCGTGATCCGCACGTTGTGGCGCGTGAGCTCGTCGCCCACGGCCGGATCGAACCGCGTGCCGATGGCGGGGTCGGCAACAAGGATGTCGGTGGCGACCCGCACGTCACCGAGCAGGTCGAGGTACCACCATGGCCGGTTGTCCTCGAGCGTCCGCTCGACGACGTAACGGCTGGTCTGCGCCGCGGCCCGCGCCTTCAGCGCCGCGTCCTCCGGGTGCCATGCCGGGTTCGCCGCCGCCAGGGCCGCCGGGTCGTCGGCGTCGTCGAGCTCGGACAGTTGGTCGGCGAGCAGTCCGTCGAAGCGGTCCTCGGGCACCATGAAGATGGGATCCAGGAGGACCAGGCGGCGTGTGAACCCGGGATCGGCGGCCATCAGCGTGGCCAGCGTGCCGCCCAGCGAGTGGCCGACCACGAGGTCCCATCCGCCCCCGAGCTCCCAGAGGTCGGCGGCGTAACCGCTGAGCCGGTAGCTCACCGTGTGCGGTGCATTTCCGTGACCGCGGAGGTCAGGTGCCGTGACGTTGTATCCGGCGCCGGCCAGTCCGTCGGCGATCCGCCACCACGTCCCCGCCGACGATGACAGACCGTGCAGCAGCAGCGCCCGCTGACGACCGCGTGCTCCCCAGGTCAGCGTGGGCACGGCGACTGCGCGGTCGTAGTCGGTCATGACCGCCGACCGGCCACCACGGGCGTCGGCGAGTCGCGGCGTGCCGCTCCACACGTCATCGTTGCGCAGTCTCGCAGACCGACGGCATACCCGGCATGGGGAAAGATGACCGTTTCGCCGTGTCAGCCGCGTGGCCGGCCGTCGTCGTCCAAGTGGTCCCGCCACGACCGGGTCGGTCGCCATCCGAGCATGCGCTGTGCCTTGGCTGTCGAGATTCCCGACGCGTCGTCCTGTGGGAGGTCACGCACCTCGACATCGGGATCGGCGTGGTCTGCGATCAGTTCGCGCAGTGGGCGGCCCGCGTGGTTGTCGGGCGAGGCGATGTAGAACACCTCGTGCCCAGGCAGGTCCGATTCGACCGCCAGCCGGATGGCGTCGGCGAGGTCCGCGACGTCGATGTAGCTCCAGAAGTTGGCGCTGGGTCCGGGTTGGCGGAGTGTGGGCCCGAGGTTGTGCGCGTAGTTCCCGGCGTGCTGCACCCAGCTCGGGCGCAACGATGTGCAGCGCAGGTCACTGCGTCGCACCGCGGCGTCGCACAGCAGCTCACCGACGTACTTCGAGAACGCGTAGGGATCCTGCGGACGGATGGGGTGATCCTCGTCGACCGGCACGTAGTCGGGGGAGGCCGGCCGCTCGGGGAACAGGAAGCCGGGCACGGTCTCGCTGGAGATGTTGACCAGCCGCCGCACGCCCCAGCGGACGGCCGCCTCGACGACGTTGAACGCCGCCATGGCATTGTTGTGGAACACGACGTGCGGCGGGTTGTGCGACGGATCCGGGATCGCGGCGGCGTGGACGACGGCATCGGCGCCGCGCACCAGGGCGAACGCATCGCCCGCGTCGGTGAGGTCGGCCTGCCAGTACTCGGGCGCGTCGGGCTCGGGGCGCTCGAACACGCCCCGGGCCGTGTCGGTCGCGCGTACGCGGTGGCCCGCGGCCTGCAACGCCTCGACGGCCGCCGACCCCACCTTGCCGTTGGCGCCTGTCACCACTACGTACATCACTCGTCTCCTGACGTCGTCCCTGTGCGCCCAATGGTGGACCGTCGACCGCGGGCGTGCCGCGCGCAGCGCAGAACGAGTCGGCGATCGGCCGCCCGCGACGGTGTCGACTGGACGATCGACGCGCGTGCGGTCACGATGGGCGCCGCCGGTCGCGTCGTCGGGCGCGGTGGCACGGTCACGGCCACCGACCGGCCACCGGGGCCCGGGAGCGCCGGGACGTCAGGTGATGGCTGCGTGGACGGGTGCAGGCTGGCGCTTCCACACGGGGCGGATGTCGATGACGACACCGCGGACGTAGCAGGGCGGCACGCGGTCGCGCCGCCCTGGTTCGCGGTGCTGTTCGCCATCGCCGTCGGGGCGCACATCATCGGCAACCCGCCGACGGCGTCGCCGGTGCTGGGGGCCGTGACGTTCCTGCTCGCCGGCGGCACGGTGGCGCTCGTGCGCAGGCCCGCGTCGCGGTCGGCGTGGGCGGTCGTGGCGACCATCGTGCTGGTCATCGCGTGGCTGGAGGCGCCCACGGTGGGCAACCACTGGCTGCTGCTCGGCGTGTTCGCCGCGGCGGTGCTCGCCTCGCTGTGGCGCCGCACCCCGTGGCCGTGGCTCGCGGGCACGGTCCGCGTCACGTTCATGGCCTTCTACGCCTTCGCGGCGTTCGCCAAGCTCAACACGGCGTTCCTCGACCCGGCCGTGTCCTGCGCCGTCTTCTACGCCGATCACGCCCTCACGTCGTGGGGGCTGGCACCGCTGACCCCAGAGTCCCCGCTCGCGGCGGTGACCGTGGTCGTCGCGCTGGTGGTCGAGCTGTCGGTGCCGGTGCTACTGATCGTCCGCCGAACCCGTGGCGTCGGCGTCGCGTTGGCCGCCGTGTTCCACTACGCGATCTCGCTCGACCTGCTGCAGCACTTCTACGACTTCACGTCCGTGATCTTCGTCGGCCTCGGCGCGTGGGCCCACGAGGACGTGACCACACCGATCACCCGGTGGCTGCGTCACCGTCGTGCCGTGACCTGGGTGACGATCACGTGGGCGGTCCTCGCCGCCGCGGTCATCGCGGTGCCGTCCCTGCCGGTGCTCGCGCTGGCACGCCTGGCGGTGCTGGTGCTGTGGATCCCCCTCGGCGCGCTCGTCGTGCTGTACGCGGTGCGGGGTGCACGGACTCCGTTGGCCGACGCCCCCGCCCCGCGGGGTGCCATCGCTGCGATCCTCGTCGCCGCCGTCATCGTCAACGGAGTCGTCCCGTACGTGGGGCTCAAGACGGCCAACGCCTGGAACATGTACGCGAACCTCGTCACCGGTGACGGGCGGAGCAACCACCTGGTGGTGCCGGCCGCCGCGCAGGTCGTCGACGGCGGCTACGTCCGGGTCGTGCGGACCGACGACGAGGCGTTGCAGGCCTACGTGGGTTCGCGGTGGCTGGTGCCCGAGCGCAACCTGCGCCATCACCTGGCGGCACGACCATCAGCGTCCGTCACCTACGAACGCGGTGACGGTGTGACCGTGACGGGCACCGGCGAGGAGCTGGGGCGGCGGATGTCGCCGTTCGTCCGTCGTCTGCTCGCGCGGCGCTCGCTCGACGCGTCCGAACCCAGCCGGTGCCAGGCGGTGTGGCTGCCCGCGCTGTGACGCGATGCCGGTTCACGGCGCGGCGGACGGCCCCTGGTAGGCCCGGTACGTGCGCTGGCCCGGCGGCAGCGAGAGCGTGAACACCCGCTCGCCACCGGGCGTGACCTCCGTGACGAGCGGATCGGGCAACGCACCCCAGCTGATCAACGTGTTGCCGTTGTCCAGCCGCTCGGCCGATCCGAAGTAGCTGGTGTAGCGGCCGTCGTCGTGCGACCACACCAGCTCGGCCGTCATCGTCTCCTCGTCGATGGCGTACTCGACAGCACGGCTGCGAGGTGGGTCGTGCAGGTTGCCGTTGTCGAACAGCAGGATGTTCTCTGTCCGGCGGCGCCGGTCGACCGCGTGCTTCGTGGAGCCAGGCTCCGCGAAGTTGCCGCCGTCGACCAGGGTGGCGTCGTGCTGGTGGCTGAAGCCACCGTACGGGTCGCCGGAGATCTCGAAGTCGTTCTCCGCGCAGTTGACGCCGCCGAGCGTCCAGGCGATGTCACCTGTGTCGCGGTCGATCCGGTGGATGCAGTCATAGTTGCGGATCGACAGCAGGATGTCGCCGTCGTCGAACAGTTCGAGCGAGTTGGGATGGGCGTAGTCGGCGACAGCCGGTGGCCGCGCAGTCAGCTTGAGCCGCTTGTTGACGTCCGGCACGTCCTCGAGCGTGAGGTGGTCGGCGCCGTCCCAGAGCCACACGGTCTCGCCCGCGGGTGTGCGTTCGGCGATGACCGGGTCGTACACGATCGCATCGGCCGCGCCGTCGTAGGCGGTCAGATCGACCTGTCGTCGGCGGTACGCCAGCAGCAGGGCATTGCCGTTGTCGAGCAGCTCGAAGTCGTGCAGGTCCGCGTCGCCGCCGGGCAGATCGTCGAGGTCGAACTGCTGCAGCACGCGCAGCCGGTCGTCCGTGACGTGATGGGTGACGTGGAAGCCAGCCCCGTTGCGCCCGTTGCGATCGACGGCGTTGTACGAGTAGCGCCCGCCGGGCTCTGGCTGGAGCATCGACGCCATCGCGAACATGCGCTGCGCCCACACCAGCTCACCGGTCGCCTTGTCCACCTCGGCCAGGAACGGCGGGTGGAACACCGTCGTGTCGGTGAGCCGTGGTGTCGTCGACGTGGTGATCAGCACCGTCCCCGGCTGCATCCCGTCCTCAGCGGTCGTGCGCAGCTCCGGGAAGCCGTTCGGCGGCCGGCCGGGGTCATGGAGCGCACGGAAGGGAGGGCGCAGGGGCTGGACCCGGGCCAGCGTCGCGTTCGACGGCATCGGGGCGGTGAGCTCCCGGACCACGCGCACCGTGCCGACGAGCGTGGCGGCTGCGACGAGCACCGCGACGCCTGCGACGATCCGCCCCCGTCGGCCGGGCCGCTGACCTGCGCGGCGCAGCGCGACGCCGGCCGCGACGAGCACGAGGGCCACGGCGGCCGTAACTCCGAGCGCTGCAAGCAGCGCCGGGGGGCGCAGCCAGTTGATGCTCCCCAACGGCTACCTGGTGGCACCCTGGTAGGCGCGGTAGACCAACTGGCCGTCCGGCAGCGACACCGTGAGGACCTCCTCGCCGTCGGGAGTCACCTCACTGATCGCCGGATCGGTCAGCTGCCCCCAGCCGATCAGGGTGTTGCCGTTCTCCAGGCGCTCGGCGGAGCCCATGATCGGCGTGTAGCGGTCGTCATCGTAGGACCACACGAGCTCTGCGGTCATCGCCTCCTCGTCGATCTCGTACTCCACGACGCGGCTGACCTGCTCGTCGCCCGTGCGGAGGTTGCCGTTGTCGAAGATCAGCAGCGTGCCGTCGTCGGTGAGCGAGGCGTCGTGCTGGTGGCTTGGCCCGCCGAACGGGTCCCCGCTGATCTCGAAGTCGTTCTGCGCGCAGTTGGGCCCACCGAAGGCCCAGACCACGTCGCCGGAATCGCGGTCGATGCGCAAGGTGCAGTCGTAGTGGCGGATCGACACGAGCACATCACCGTCGTCGGCGATCTCCAGGGAGTTGGGATGGGCGTAGTCGGCGGCGCCCGACGGCGGCGACTCGACGAACTCCGCCTCGGCGACGGGGTCGGGCACATCGGCGAGGTCCATGTGCTCGGCGCCGTCCCACTCCCACACGGTCTCACCGTCGGGTGTCCGCTCGGCGATCACCGTGTCCCACACCGCGCCGTCGCTGGGACCCCCGAACTCGCTGAGGTCGACCTCACGCTTGCGGTAGGCCAGCAGCATCGCGTTGCCGTCGTCGAGCAGTTCGAAGTCGTGCAGGTCGGCGTCGCCGCCCTCGAGGTCGTCGAGGTCGTACTTCGCGAGGATGTTCAGCTCG
The DNA here is from genome assembly GCA_036374135.1 of Euzebyales bacterium. NCBI lineage: Bacteria > Bacillati > Actinomycetota > Nitriliruptoria > Euzebyales > Euzebyales bacterium. Next base: position 26,932 of record DASUUK010000035.1, on the reverse strand, counting down.
TCGTCGGTGACGTAGTGCGTGACCTCGATCCCGGCGCCCGCTTCTCCCTCCCTGTCGACGATGTTGTACGAGTAGCGGTCGCCGGGCTCCGGCTGGAACATCGTGGCCGCCGTCAGCATCTGCTGCGCCTTGGTCAGCTCACCTGACTCCTTGTCGAGCTCGACGAGGAACGACGGGAAGTACGGCATGTCCTCCGTCATCCGCGGCGTCGTGTAGGTGGTGAACGTCACGGTCCCGGGTTGGACGCCGCCGTCGCTGCTGACCTCCAGGCGGGGCATCTGCCCGGGCGGCTCCTCGGGCTCGAGCATTGGGGGGAAGTGCCGGGGGTTGGTACGGGCGGCGTCGGCGAGCTCGGGCGCGTCGCCGAACGCCATCTCGCTCGGGCCGGTCGACGAGGTGTCGGTCACGCCGGCTGCCTCCCCGCCGCCGTCGGCGGCGGTGCACCCGGCGAGCAGCACCACGACGGTGCCCGCCGCCAGCAACGTCCGGCGTCGTCGACCGCTCGCACGGGCCGCCACGGCGGCGACCAGGCCGAATGCGGTGACCACCGCGAGCGCGGCGACCGCCGGGGATGACAGCATTGACAGCACAAGTACCGTGGACACACCAGCTCCGACGCTCGGGACGACGCGGGCGCTCCACGCTACTACTGCGATCGCCGCTCGGACACGTTCCGGCGCAGGAGCGACGAGGCCCCGCCGATGCGGGGCCTCGTGGCGGTTCGACCGGCGTCGGCGTCAGGCGGCGACCATGCCGTGTGGGTCGATGACGTACTTGACCGACGTGCCGGAGTCGAAATCGGCGTAGCCCTCCGGTGACTCGTCGAGCGAGATCTTCGTCGCGTTGACCGCCTTGGCGATCTGCGTCCTGTTGGCCAGGATGGCATGCATCAGGCCGCGGTTGTACTTCTTCACCGGGCACTGGCCGGTGGTCATGTACTGCGACTTCGCCCAGCCCAGGCCGATCCGTACGCCGAGGGTCCCGTGCTGTGCGGCCTCGTCGACGCCACCCGGGTCACCGGTGACGTACAGGCCCGGGATGCCCAGGCCGGCACCCGCGCGGCCGACGGTCATGATCGTGTTCAGCACGGTGGCGGGCGCCTCCCCGGCGTCGGCCCCGTGGCCGCGTGCCTCGAACCCCACGGCATCGACTGCGGCGTCGACGACAGGCTCGCCGGTGATGTCCTCGATCATCTCGGCGACCGTGGCGTCCTGGGTCAGGTCGACGGTCTCACACCCGAAGCTGCGGGCCTGCTCGAGGCGCTCGGGGATCATGTCGCCCACGATCACCACCGAGGCGCCGAGCAGTTGTGCGGAGTGCGCCGCGGCCAGTCCGACCGGTCCGGCGCCGGCGACGTAGACGGTCGATCCCGTCGTCGTGCCGGCTGTGTAGGCGCCGTGGTAACCGGTCGGGAAGATGTCCGACAGCATCGTCAGGTCCATGATCTTCTCGAGCGCCTGGTCCCGGTCGGGGAACTTCAACAGGTTGAAGTCCGCGTAGGGGACCATCACGTACTCTGCCTGGCCACCGAGCCAGCCGCCCATGTCCACGTAGCCGTACGCGGCACCCGGACGGGCGGGGTTGACGTTGAGGCAGATGCCGGTCTTGCGCTCCTCGCACATGCGGCACCGGCCGCAGGCGATGTTGAACGGCACCGAGCAGATGTCGCCCTCGTTGACGAACATGACGTCGTCGCCCTTCTCGACGACCTCGCCGGTGATCTCGTGGCCCAGGGTCTGCCCCTCAGGGGCCGTCGTGCGCCCACGGACCATGTGCTGGTCCGAGCCGCAGATGTTCGTGGTGACGATCTTGAGGATGACGGCGTGTGGCGCCGCCTGCGGCACGCCGAAGTGGTCCGCGACCTCTTTGGGGATCTCGAGCCTCGGGTAGTCGATGTCGTTGACGCTGACCTTGCCGGGCCCGTCGTACGTGACGATGCGGTTGTCTGCCATGGCTGGCTCCTTGCCCCTCTCGGTCGGGCGATGTGGTGCATTGGCTTTCGCCCCGTACCAACACATCGTTCCCGATGACCCGCGCCTGATGCGCGACGCCACGAGCCCGCCATTGCCGCCGATCGGCCCGGTCCGTCATGGCCGCGACGCGCTCGCGGAACCGCGCGGCGTCTCATGGGTCAGCCGGGCCGCAGATCCTCGACGCTCACGTCGGTCCGGTGCGCACGGTCACGGCGATCAACGGGTTGTGGGCCGGCGGGACGCCCTCGTCGGCCGGAGGTGGTCCGGGGGGTGTGCCGTCGCCGAACGGCGAGCCGCCGAGCTCGTCGCGGTGGTGCGGTGTCAGCCAGTTCTCCAGGGCGGGCCCCGCCGGCACGATCCGGGTCGGGTTGATGTCGCTGTGCACCACGTAGTAGTGGCGTTTGATGTGATCGAAGTCGATCGTGTCGCCGAACCCCGGGGTCTGGAACAGGTCCCGGGCGTAGCCCCACAGCGCGGTGAACTCGCTCAGCTTCGCGCGGTTGCACTTGAAGTGGCCGTGGTAGACGGCGTCGAACCGGGCGAGCGTCGTGAACAGCCGGACATCGGCCTCCGTGATCGTGTCGCCGACGAGGTACCGCTGGCCGGCCAGGCGTTCCTCGAGGTCGTCCAGCCGTGAGAACAGGCGGTCGTACGCCCGTTCGTACGACTCCTGCGTGCCGGCGAACCCACAGCGGTACACGCCGTTGTTCACGTCGCGGTACACCTGCGCGGCGATGGCGTCGATCTCGTCGCGCCTGTCGGGTGGATACAGCTCGGGCGCGCCGTCGCGGTGGTGGTCGGACCACTCGAGCGAGAAGTCGATCGTGATCTGCGGGAAGTCGTTCGTGACGACCGCGCCGGACGGGATGTCGACGATGGCAGGCACCGTGATGCCTTTGTCGTAGTCGGGGTCGCGTGCGAAATACGCCTGCTGGAGGCGCTCGATCCCCAGCACCGGGTCACGTCCGTCGGGGTACGTCTCGCGGTAGTCCCAGCTGCGTTGGTCATGGGTGGGACCGGCGATGCTCATCGAGATGGCGTCCTCGAGCCCGAGCACCCGGCGCACGATGATGGTGCGGTTGGCCCACGGGCAGGCACGCGCGACCATCAGCCGGTAGCGACCGGGCTCGACCGGATAGCCGTCCCTGCCGTCGGCCGTGATCCGCGTCGGGATGTAGCGGGTGTCGCGGTCGTAGTCGTCGGCCACCACGTAGCCGCGTGCGTCGTCGCTCATGTCGCCGACGATGCCCGGCGGTCAGACCGCCGAACCGCGCCGGACCGGTCGCCTCGGTGACGATGCAGCCCGTTCAGCCGATGTCGCGACGTCGGGCGCCGGCGATGCCCGCCGCCATGAGGGCGGCGGCGATCGCGGCCAGCCACAGCAGCGGTGTCCACGTCAGATCGGCCATCGGCAGCGCGGGCACGTGCGTGAACGGCGACAGGTTCAGGACCCACTGGTCGAGCTGGAGCACCGGTCCCAGCTGGCCGATCAGCAGGTAGGCCACCAGCACGCCCCACACGGCGGTCGTCATGCGCGGCGCCAGCCCGAACAGCGCCAGCGCGATGCCGGCGAGCACCCACGTGGCGGGCAGTTGCGTGAGCGCGGATGCCGCCAGCCGGACGATCTCGGTGGCGGGATCGCCGGTGCGCAGGCCGTGCACCAGTCCCATGGCCGCGCCGCTGACCACCAGGAGCAGCGCCGGTCCGAGCAGTGCGAACGTCAGGTGGCTGCCCACCCACGCCGTGCGCCGCACCCGCGTCGCGAGCAGTGGTTCAGCCCGCAGCGCGGTCTCCTCGGTGCGCAGACGCAGTGCCGCCTGCATCGCGTACACCGCCGTCGCGAGCCCGACGATCGCGAAGACCAGGCTGAGGTAGGTGTCGACGATGTTCTCGGCCCCACCGAGTGCCTCGATGATCTGCGCGAGCTGCTCGTTGCCATCGGCGGCGAACACGTCCCCGACGCTCGCGGCGAGGCTGCCGATGACGGCGCTCCAGACTGCGAGCGCGCCGACCCAGCCGAGCAGCATGCCCCGTTGCAGCCGCCACGCCAGCGCCAGCGGGCTGCGCAGGCCGTCGTCCGCCACCGCGGGGCCGGAACGGGTCGGCAGCATGCCGGCGTCGATGTCGCGACGCACCGCCATCGCGTGCGCGCCCGCGGCGGCGACCACTGTGAACGCCAGCATCAGACCCAGAACCCACCAGCGCTCGTCGGCGAACGGTCGCAGCTGCTGGTACCAGCCGATGGGGGAGACCCACGACGGCCACGCCGAACCGCCGTCACCCATGGCGTCGCCGGCGGCGCGGAGCAGGAACGCGGTGCCCACCACGCCCCCGGCGATGCCGTTGGCGGCACGTCCGGTCGTGGTCAGCTGTGCGGCGGCCGCGCCGACCGCAGCGAACATCGCCACGATGCCGGTCAGGCCGGCCCCGAACGCCACCGATCCCGCCACGGGCTGTCCGAGGCCGATCAGGGCGGCGGTGGAGGCCAGCCCGGTGAGTGCACCGGCACCCCACGCGGTGCACAACGCTGCGGCGAGCGTCGCATGGCGTCCGACGACGCCGGCACCCACCATCTCCAGCCGGCCGGTCTCCTCCTCCAGCCGTGTGTGGCGCACGACGGTCTGGTGCCCCATGAGTCCGCCCAGGACACCGAAGATCGACCCGATGCGCCAGGCCGTGAGCCCGCCTGTCGTCGTCGGGTCGAAGATCGGTCCGAGCAGGGCCGTGAAGGCGGGGTTGGTCGTGATCGTCGCGGCGAACGCCTCGCGTTCGGCCACCGTGTCGTACAGCCCCTCGAACGCCGAGGCGGTGGTGGCGGTCAGGGCGGTGAGCGCCAGCACCCAGATGGGCAGCTTCACGCGGTCCAGCCGCAGGGCCAGGCGGATCAGGTGGCCGGTGCCGGTCAGGGTGGTCACCGCCCGACCTCCTCGCTGGCGCGAGCAGGTCGCCCCCCGGCCTGTCCGGTGACCGCTGACGCGCTCACAGCGTCGCGTCCTGCGGCTCGGAGGCGTAGTGGCGCATGAACAGCTGCTCCAGCGTCGGGGGCTGGCTGGTGAGGCTGCGGATGCCGGCGCGGCCGAGCGCGGCGAGCAGGGTGTCCAGGTGCTCGGTGTCCACCTGGCAGCGCACGCGTGAGCCGCGGACCTCCAGGTCGTGCACACCCGGCAGCCTGTCGAGCCCGCCCGGCGCGGACGCCAGGTCGGCCAGGACCGCGGTGCGGGTGAGGTGACGGAGGTCCGCGAGCGTGCCGCTCTCGACGTTGCGGCCGTTGCGGATGATGCTGACCCGGTCACACAGCGCCTCGACCTCGGCGAGGATGTGGCTGGACAGCAGCACGGTGCGCCCGCGGTCGCGCTCCTCGACGATGCACTCGCGGAACACCGCGTCCATCAGCGGGTCGAGGCCGGCAGTCGGCTCGTCCAGGAGCAACAGCTCGACGTCGGACGACAACGCGGCGACGAGCGCGACCTTCTGGCGGTTGCCCTTGGAGTAGGTTCGCCCCTTCTTGGTGGGATCCAGCTCGAAGCGTTCGAGCAGCCGCGCGCGGCGCTGCTCGTCCAGCCCACCGCGCAGGCGTCCGAGCAGGTCGATGACCTCCCCGCCCGACAGTTGCGGCCAGAGCGCCACGTCGCCCGGCACGTATGCCAGCCGCCGGTGCAGCTCGGCCGTGTCCCGCCACGGGTCGCCGCCGAGGAGCCGTGCGGTGCCGCTGTCGGCGTGCAGCAGGCCGAGCAACACCCGCAGCGTCGTCGACTTGCCGGCGCCGTTCGGGCCGAGGAACCCGTGGACCTCGCCGGGCAGGACCTCCAGATCCAGTCCGTCGAGCGCGACGGTCGCGCCGAAGGTCTTGCGCAGATCGTGGATTGAGATCACGGTGTCCATGCGGGTATCCTACACTGTATTCACACATTTGTGAAGATCGTGAAGGTCATGAATGCTCGGAGGAGTGAGAGGCCTGGATGACGGCACGCGACGCGGCGGCGGTGCAGCGGTTCATCGAGCGGTTCGCGCTCGACCTGACGTCCTCGGGCGTCCCGCGCATGCCCGCGCGCGTGTTCGCCGGCCTGCTGACGACCGACTCGGGCAACCTCACCGCCGGTGAGCTCGCCGACCTGCTCCAGGTCAGTCCTGCGTCGGTGTCCGGCGCCGTGCGTTACCTGGAGCAGGTCGCACTCGTGGTGCGCGAGCGTGAACCGGGTTCGCGGCGCGATCACTTCCAGGTCGATCAGGACGTGTGGCACGAGCTGTACGCCAGTCGCGACCGGCTGCTCGTGCAGTGGATCGAGACGGTGCGTGAGGGGCGTGACGCCGTGGGTCCTGACAGCCCGGCCGGCATGCGGTTGGCCGAGACCATCGCGTTCTTCGAGTTCATCCACGAGGAACTGGGGGACCTGACCAAGCGGTGGGCGGTGCGGCGCGACGAACTGCGTCGGGCGTGGGGCATCGACTGATCTCAGTCACGCAGGCCGAGTGCCGCACGCTGCCCGGGCGTGTCGTCGTGGACCCGCCACTCGGTCACGAGACCGTCGCGCACGCGAGCCGTCCAGATCGCGGGCCCGTCGAGCGCCTCGACCGGACACTCGGACCGACCCGTGACCACGACCAGGTCGTCGCGCACATCGATCTCCTCGAAGACGTTCCGGTAGTCGGGGAAGCGGTCGAAGAACCGGCTCCATGCCGCAACGACTGCGTCTCTGCCGCGCTCGCCGGCGCCTGACGAGTCGACGAACGTGTGGTCCGGCGCCATGAGCGCCGCGATGCCGTCGAGGTCGCCGTCGTTGATGCAGGTGTTGAACGCGATGACGGTCGCGGCGCGGTCGTGGTCCGTGCCGTCCGGCTGAGCAGGTCCGTACTGCACGACGATCTCGTCGTCGACGGTCTCGCCCGTCGGCGTGAACCCCAGTCCGGCGTACAGCCGGGCGGCCACGATGTTGTCCGGGTGGTACGACAGCCGGACGACCTCACAGGCCGGCTTCTCCAGCAGCCACGTCATCAGCGTGCCCGTGGCCGCCCGCCCGAGGCCCAGTCCCTGCTGCGTCGCGTCGATGACCAGTCCGCCGATCCAGTGGGAGCCGTCGTCGTCGACGGCCCACATGACATGCCCGACCGCCGTGTCGTCGGCGTAGACGGCGAGCGACTCCCAGTCGTCGCCCATGAGCGACAGCAGCAGGTAGCGTGCCGCCAGGGCGAACACGAAGTCGCGCTGGTCGTCGCGTGGGGCCACATCTGCGACAGCACGCCAGTCGTCGCGGACATCGCGCAACGTCACGTGCCGACCGCGACGGTCGGATTGTCCGGCGTCGATCATGGCGGTCCCGATCTGCTGGCGGCGCCGTGGGCCTCCGGACGGGCCAGGATCCGCACGATCGCAGATCCCGCGGTCGGATGCGACCGCGTCGGCGGCGTCCGATCGCGCGCCGCGTGGCCTACGGTGCGAGCGCGCGATCGATCCAGGTCTCGATGCTGCGGTCCCGCTCGGTGTGCGACCCTGCGCCGCCGAGGGTCGGGGTCGCATCGCCCATCCGCAGGCTTGTCGCGAGCGTTGGCCGCCGGCGCAGCCATGTGCGCACCACCTCGAGGATCTCGCCGAGCAGCGACCGGGACCTGGCGAGCCTGACCGTGAGCACGCCGTTCAGGGGCGCCGTCGCCGTTCCCGCCGCCGGTCGCGGTCCCTTCATGCCCGTGGGCCACGGCCACGAGGTCCAGCGCGAGCAGGTCACGACGCCAACCGGTCGGTGAGCTCGTGCAGACCCTCATCCGGATCGCGGTCACCGGCGTGCACCGACAGGTGGAGGATGGCGTGCGCCGCGGCCTGGCCGCAGCCTCGCCACGCTGCCGGCTGACGACGCGCGTGGGCCCGCGCTGCGCGTCAGCCGACGGCGTCGAGGAAGCCGAGCACCCGCTCGGCGAGCAGGCGCGCCGCCGCCGCGTCGTAGGACTCGAGACTGTCGTCGGCGAACAGGTGCTGATCGCCCGGGTACATGAACAACTCGGCGTCGTCAACGCTCGACACCAGAGCGCGGGCTGCGTCGAGGTCGCCGTCGGCCACGAAGAACTCGTCGGCGTCCATCCCGTGGACCTGGACCGGGACGTCATCGGGCCACGGCCCGAACTCGCTCGCGGGGACGCAGGCGTGCACCAGGATCGCGCCGGCCGCGCCCGGCCGGGTCTGCGCCAGCTTCTGCGCCGGCATCACGCCCAGTGAGAAGCCGATGTAGACCAGCTCCTCCGGCAGGTCGGTCGCGCTGTGGACGCCCCGCTCCAGGAGCGTGTCGAACCCGACCTCCATCGCGTGGGCCACGCCGGCGTCGAGGTCGTCGAACGTCCGTCCCCCGTACAGGTCCGGTGCGTGCACGGTGTGACCGGCGCGGCGCAGGTCATCGGCGAACCGTGTGACGCCGTCCGTGCGTCCCTGTGCGTGATGGAACATCAGCACCTGTGCCACGTGTCTCTCCGTCCTTGGTCCGTCTGTCGGCGGGCGCCGGCCATCCCGGATCTCGTGGCGTCGGTCAGCACCCGCGGCGCCGCGCAGGGTATCGCGCCGGGCATCGTCCCCGTCGGACGGCTCCACATGCCCTGCCGACGGTGCAGGAGCGGCCGGACGGGGCGCTAGGCTGCCAGCAGTCCGGGTCGGTCGGGTGAGGAGTGTGTGCTGTGGCGACGTGCACGCAGGTTGCGCAGATGACGGCGGCGGTCACGCCCGGCGGGGTGAACGGACGATGATCCGCGGGCTCGCGCGCATGGCGCTGGCTGTGCCGTTCATCGTGCTGGGCGCGGAGGCGGCGCGCGAGCCGGGCCCCCGCGTCGCGCTGGCCGAGGACATCGGCATCCCGTATCCGGAGGAGGCCGTGCGGTTCAACGGCGTCGCCATGGTCGCGGGTGGGCTCGGGCTGGCCCTCCGGGTCCTGCCGCGGACAGCGGCCGCCGGCCTTGTGGCGTCGATGATCCCTACGACCCTGGCCGGCCACCGCTTCTGGGCGGACGACGATCCGGCGGCGCGCAAGGGCAACCGCATCCAGTTCCTCAAGAACGTGGGGTTGATCGGCGGTCTGCTGCTGGCCAGCCGTGCGGCGGAGGGCGACTGACTGCGGCCGAAGGCGGGGAGGCGATGGGTCGGCGACGACGAGTCGTCGGCACTGGTTGGACGACGAGATGGAATCGCCATGACCAACAGTGACATCGTGCGGGCCACGTTCACCGCCTACCTCGACCAGGATCGGGATGCGGCCGACCGGCTGCTCGCGGACGACTTCGTGTTCACCAGCCCGCAGGACAACCACATCGACAAGGCGACGTGGTTCGACCGGTGCTTTCCGACGGTCGATCGGCTGGCGTCCTATGAGGTGCTCCACGTCGTGCCGACAGGGGGCGACGACGTCTTCGTGCTCTACGAGTACGAGCTCTCCGGCGGCGGGCGCTTCCGCAACACCGAGGTCCACACGGTGCGCGACGGCCGGGTCCACGAGGTGCAGGTGTTCTTCGGCGGGCGCATCGACACGCGCTGACGCCGAGGCTCCGCTCGGGGTCACACGACGTGCACGTGACCCCCGGCGGGGTCAGCACGACGCAGGCGATGGTGCCGGTCGCGGACCGCCTGGCGGCTGGCGGTCAGAACGTGGTGTGGGTCGCCTCGGTGCGGAACTCGGTGTACTGGTACGGGTTGTCGAGCACCTTGGTCTCGGGGATGTCGGGGTTCATGCCCTGCGCCCACGCCTCGGGGCCGAGCTGACCCTGCAGGTACTCGACCGTCTGCCCGACGCGTTCCCTGGCGGCCGCGAGGTCGATGTCGACCAGTTGGTGGTCGTGCTTGACCACGCGCCCGTTGACGACCACGGTGTGCACGTCACCACGCTGCGCCTGGAACGCGACATGGCCGTACGGGTTCAGCACCGGGTACATCACCGGCGACGCATCGTTGTGCAGCAACACGATGTCGGCCTTCTTCCCGGGCTCCAGGCTGCCCGCGACGTCGTCGAAGCCGAGCGCCTTCGACCCGCCGCGGGTCGCCCACTCGACGACCTGCTCGGCGCGCAGGTGGCAGTGGGTGACGGTCTCGTTCCTGCTCTGAGCCTCCAGGTGCTCGCGGGAGCGGTCGGCCCCGAGCGTGGCGCGCATGGCGCTGAACAGGTCGCCGCTCCACCACACGCTGGTGTCCATGGAGATCGACACGGGGATGTCGTGCTTGCGCAGCGCCCAGGTTGGTGGGTAGCCCTGGCCCGCGCTCTGCTCGCTCTCGGTGGACACCGACGCCGACCCGCCCGTGGCGGCGATGCGGTGGTACGAGTCGTGGGACAGGCTCGCGGCATGGACGTAGATCGTGTCCGGCGTCATGAAGCCGTTGTCGTACATCAGTTCGATGCTGTCGTTGCCCGTGGCGCCCCACACGCCGGCGTGGGTCGTGACCGGCACGCCCAGCTCCCGGGCGACCTCGAACGCGGCGCGCTCGGGGAACTCGGGGTCGCCAGTCACGTCGAACGCCAGCTGGAAGCCGAGCATGTCGCCGCTGCCATCGATGCGTCGCTCATAGAAGTCGCGGAACTCCGGTGAGGTCGCCCACTCCCATGGGCCCTGCTGGATGTTGCCGTAGGCCAGCACGAAGCGGCCGGGCACGGCCTGCAGCGCGTCGAGCGCCGCGTCGGCGTGGTCGACGGTCTGCAGCCCATGCGACCAGTCGACGGTCGTGGTGACGCCCGCGTCGATCGACTCGATCGCGGCCAGCAGGTTGCCCGCGTGCACGTCCTCGGGGCGGAAGACCTTGCCCCACTCCAGGTAGTAGAACACGAAGTACTGCGTCAGCGTCCAGTCGGCGCCATACCCGCGCATGGCGGTCTGCCACATGTGGCGATGGGTGTCGATCATGCCTGGCATGACGATCCCGCCGGACGCGTCGATCTCCTGCGTGCCCTCCGGGACCTCGAGTGCGGTCCCCACCTCGGCGATCCGATCGTCGACGACCAGGACGTCGCCGTCGTTCAGCACCCTGTGCTGGTCGTCCATCGTCAGGACGGTGCCACCGCGGAACACGATCGGACGGTCGGGTTCGATGGGTCGGCTCTGGCCATTGCTCGCACTCATGGGCTCGCTCCTCGATCCCGTCAGATTCGGACGACTGTCCGCACAGCGGTCGGGCGAGTATGATGCGACCCAGTCGATCGTGTCAAGGGTCGACCGCCGCGGGACCGGGAGCCCAGTCACGCGGCACACCGCACCGACGAGTGGGAGGTCACCGATGGCGCGCCGCAGCGCGGGGCCCGACTTCATCGAGGCGCTCGCGCGAGGGCTGGACGTCATCACCGCCTTCCAGCAGGACCGTCGGCGGATGACGCTGAGCGAGCTGGCAGCGGCGACCGGCCTTGCGCGACCGACGGTGCGTCGCATCCTGCTGACGCTCGTCGAGCTCGGCTACGTCCGCAACGACGAGGGCGCGTTCACCCTGACGCCGAGGGTGCTCGACCTCGGTGTCGCGTTCGTGCGCTCGATGGGGCTGTGGGACATCGCGCGCCCTCACATGGAGCAGCTCGTCGCGTACACGCACGAGTCCTCGTCGATCGCACAGCTCGACGGGTCGGACATCGTCTACGTCGCCCGTGTGTCGGTGCCGAAGATCATCACGTTCGCCGTGAGCATCGGCACGAGGTTCCCGGCGCTGCAGACCTCGCTCGGCAAGGTGCTGCTGGCGGCCCTGCCGCCGGGCGAGGTCGATGACGTGCTCGCCGAGCGCAGCCGCTCGGGCATCACGCCGAGCTGGCGGCCGGATCGCGACGAACGTGACATCGCGTTGCGACAGGTCCGCGCGCAGGGCTACGCCGTCACCGACGAGCAGCTCGCCGCCGGCATCAGGTCCGTCGCGGCGCCGTTGCGCGACGGCGACGGCCGGGTCGTCGCGGCGATGAACGTCACGGTGCACGCCGCCGAGACGCCGCTGGAGCGCGTGACCGGTGACTACCTGCCGCGCCTGCTGCAGACGGCGAGCGACATCAGCGCGGACTGGGCGCGACTGGGGGCCACGCCGCACCTGGTGGTGGGTTCGCAGCGCTCCTTCTGATTCCGGGCGGCGCCCGAGGGGCGGCGGGGGGCGACCGCCGAGCGGGCTGACGCCGCCCCGGACCGGCCGGGCTCCCATGACGCCGGCCGCTGGCGCGAACGACGTTGACATGATGCCGAGGCACGGGAATACTCGTTTTCGGACGACTGTCCGCATGGCGGACACGCGATGCCGGAAGGGCGGACATGAACGGGCGCACGGCCACCACGGGCGGACCACTGCACGGCGTGCTGGTCGCGGACTTCTCACGGATCCTCGCGGGTCCCTACTGCACAATGCTCCTGGCCGACATGGGCGCCGAGGTCGTCAAGGTCGAGAGCCCCGGCGGTGACGACACGCGGACGTGGATGCCGCCGGTCCGCGACGGCGTCTCCACCTATTACCTGGCCATCAACCGCAACAAGCGCTCGGTCGCACTGGACTTCACGGACGACGACGACCTTGCGATGGCGCACGAGCTGGCCCGGCGCGCCGACATCATCGTCGAGAACTTCCGCCCTGGCGGACTGGCGAAGTTCGATCTGGACTACGAGACCGTCAACACGCGCAACCCGGGGATCGTGTACGCCTCGATCAGCGGGTTCGGCACCTCCGACGAGGCGCGGAGCCTGCCGGGTTATGACCTCATCGTGCAGGCGATGTCCGGTCTCATGGACCTCACCGGCTCGCCGGACGGTCCGCCGTACCGTGCAGGCATCTCCGTCTTCGACGTCATGACCGGCATGCAGGCGACCATCGGCATCCTCGCGGCGTTGCACCACCGGCGCGATTCGGGCGTCGGCCAGCACGTGGAGGTCAACCTGCTGGCCAGCGCGCTGTCGGGCATGGTCAACCAGACCAGCGCTTGGGTCGCCGGCGAGGTCGTCCCCGAGCGGATGGGCAACAGCCACCCCAGCCTGTTCCCGTACGAGCCGTTGCCGACGGCGGACGGAGAACTGATCATCACCGCGGGCAACGACGGCCAGTTCGAGAAGCTGTGCAAGGTGCTGGGGCTGACCGAACTGCTGGACGACGAGCGGTTCGCCCACAACCAGGACCGCACCGCCAACCGCGACGATCTGCGACCGATCCTGGTCGACCGGTTGGGTCAGCGAACGACCCAGGAGTGGTTCGACGATCTGATCGCCGCCGGCGTCGCGTGTGGACCGATCAACACGGTCAAGGGCGGGGTCGAGTTCGCGGAGGAGATCGGGCTCGATCCCGTGGTCGTGGTCGGTGAGGGCGACACGGCGATGCCGACCGTCCGTCACCCCATCACCTTCTCCGAGACGCCGGCGCGCTACGACCTGCCGCCACCAGTGCTCGACGAGCATGGCGACGACATACGGGCCTGGTTGGCGACGGACCAGGAGGGCGTCCGGTGACCGGCGAGCAGCCGCGCTACCCCACAGGACTCGGCACGTCGGACCGCGAGCGGATCTACCTGCTGGGCCACGACCTGGCGGACGAGCTGATGGGCCAGGTCGGGTTCGGCGAGCTCGCGCTGTGGCTCATGACCCAGGATCGGCCCGAACCGTCGAAGGTGCGCGTGTTCGAGGCCGTGCTCGCCGCGCTCGCCGACCACGGGTTCACGCCGACGGCGATCGCCGCGCGCCTGACCTACCTGTCCGCTCCGGACGCGTTGCAGGGCGCCATGGCCGCGGGCCTGCTCGGCGGCGGCTCGCGGTTCCTCGGTGTGACGGAGAACACCGGGAGGTGGCTGCATGATGTGCTGGCGGATGTAGGACAGCCCCCGTCCTCAGACGATCGCTACGACGACATCGCCCGCGCTGCTGTCAAGCAGTCCAAGGCGCGCTCCGAGCGGATCCCCGGACTCGGCCACCCCGTCCACAAGGAGCAGGACCCGCGCACGCCGGTACTCATCCGCATCGCTGACGAGGAAGGGCTGCGCGGACCGCATCTGCGGTTGTTCGAAGCGGTCGGACGCGTGCACCCGGAGATCCTGGGCCGGGCGCTGCCGCTCAACGGGGCGGGGGTGTGCGGCGCAGCGCTGGCGGACCTCGATCTGCCGGTCGAGCTGCTGCGCGGCGTCGCGCTGCTCGCGCGGGCGGCGGGGCTGCTCGGTCAGCTGGCGGAGGAGCACCGGACACAGCTGAGCATGGACATGTACATGCACATCGACCGCAATGCCGTGTATGAACCGGAGTCCGACTGATACTTCGCGGAGCCTGGTTCCACGAAACGCGCGGGGACCGGCTCCGCCGGGCAAGAACCGAGCCGAGCCGACGAGCGAGGGAGACAGCCATGGCCGAGGTGTGCGCCGTCATCGCCTCCACCCACCACCCCTTCTACTACCGCGCCAGCACGTCGACGGGGGACGAACGGCCGCCGTTCGCCGACGAATGGGTCGCCAAGATCGAGCGTTTCCGTGAGACGCTGACCCGTGCGGACCCCGACCTGCTGGTGATGGTCGGGTCGGACCACTTCCACCAGCTGTGGCTCGACAACATGCCCCAGTTCCTCGTGGGCAAGGCGCCGTTCTACGACGCCAACTGGTACAACGAGCAACGCGAGTTCGGACTGCCGAAGTTCCGCCTCGAGGGCGACGAGGAGCTGTCGGCGCACATCCTGCGCCACGGCCTGGACGCCGGGTTCGATCTTGCGTTCAGCAACGAACTGCGCATCGATCACAGCATCACGTGCCCCATCATCACGCTGCGCCCCGACGCCGACCTGCCGATCGTCCCGATCTACACGAACATCTTCGCCCCACCGTTGCCGCAGCCGTCCCGGTTCGTGGAGCTCGGCCGCACGATCCGGCGACTCGTCGAGGAGTGGCCCAGCGATCTGCGGGTGGCGATCATCGGCACCGGTCATCTGTCGCTGGAGCTCGGCGGGCCGCGCCAGTTCGGCCCGCACGGCCCCGATCCCGAGTTCGACCGCAAGGCCGTCGAGTGGATCGCCAGCTGCGACATCGACGGCTGCGCGAAGGAGGTCTCGCTCGACAACCTGTGGAACCCCGGCAACGCGACCCACGGGTTCATGGACTTCATGTTGATGATGGGGGCCGCGGACGGGGACGGTGAGGCCGACTACGTCGACACCCTCGACCTGTTCCACACCATGGAGGCGTACTTCACCTGGTACCCGAACGGAGTCCCGGCATGAGCACGTACCTGCTGAACAAGTTCCTGTTCACCGTCGACCGGGATCCGGACCTCGTCGAGCGCTACCGCGAGGACCCGGAGGGCACCGTTGCGTGGTGGGAGGCGGAGAGGGCCAACGAGATCCTCAACTGCCACAGCGGCGAGGCGAGCACGTGGCTCGCGTTCGATGACGTCGAGCGCGAGGCGCTGGCCGGCCACGACTACCCGAAGCTGTTCGAACTCGGCGCGCACCCGTTCCTGACGCTCACGCTGTTCATCGCCATGTTCGAGCGCGACTACGACGAGCCGCTCGGCTTCCAGCTCGAGTACGCCGAGAAGCTGTCCCATTTCTCGCTGCCGTATCCCGACATCGCGACGTAGGCGCGACCACCTCACGCGGACGCGGCGGGCAGCCGTGTGTCCTCGGGACGTAGCGGCTCGCCGGCCTGGGCCCGCGCCGCCAGGCTCGCCGGCGGCCTGAAGCGGTCGCCGTAGCGCTCGGCGAGCACCTTGCAGCGCGCGACGAATCCGGTGGTGCCGCCCGGATACTGGTCGATGTACTGGGCGACGCCGCCGGTCCAGCGTGGGAAGCCGATGCCGAACAGTGACCCGATGTTGGCGTCGGGGAAGCTGGTGATCACGCCTTCGTCGAGGCATCGGACGGTCTCGATGGCCTCGGCGAACAGCATCCGTTCCTGCAGATCGACCAGCAGGTCGTCGTCGCCGGGATGGATGTGGGTCGCGGCATCGTCGGTGAAGTGGTCGACCAGACCGTGCCACAGCCCGATCCGGGCGCCGTCGGCGCCGTAGTCGTAGAAGCCCGCGCCGGCGGCCCGGCCCTCGCGTCCGAACTCGTCGATGATCCGGTCCACGATCGCGTCCGCGGGGTGCGTCGGCACCGGCTCGCCGGTTGCCGCGGCCGCCGCCTGCGTCTCCCTGCGGATGCGGCGCGGCAGCGTGAGGGTCAGCTCGTCCATCAGCTGCAGCGGCGGCGCCGGGTACCCGGCCGCGAGTCCGGCCCGTTCGATCATTACCGGATGCACACCTTCGCCGAGCGCGGCGACCGCCTCGTTGAGGAACGTGCCGATCACTCTGCTGGTGAAGAAGCCACGCGAGTCGTTGACGACGATCGGGGTCTTGCGCAGTTGGAGGACGACGTCGAACGCCCTCGCCAGCGCTGCGTCCGACGTGGCGGCGCCACGGATGATCTCTACCAACGGCATCCGGTCGACCGGCGAGAAGAAGTGCAGGCCGACGAAGTCGTCCGGGCGGGTCACGCCCTCTGCCAGCGTGGTGATCGGGATCGTCGATGTGTTCGAGCACAGCAGCGCGTCGTCGGCGACGCACGGTTCGACCTCCCCGAAGACCCGGTGCTTGAGCTCGGTGGACTCGAACACGGCCTCGATCACGAGGTCGCAGCCCGCCAGGTCTGCGGCGTCCGTTGTCGGCGTGATGTGCGCGAGCAGCGCGGCGGCGCGGTCCTGATCGATGCGGCCGCGCTCGACGTCACGTGCGACGAGCCTGCTGCTGTGGCCCTTGCCCGCCTCTGCCGCCTCGGCGTCGACGTCGGTCAGCACGACCTCGATGCCGACCTTCGCACACTGGTACGCGATCGCCGAGCCCATCATCCCGGCGCCCAGCACCGCGACCTTCGACGCGTACCATCGGTCGTGGCCCTCGGGGCGCGAACGGCCGCGGTTGACCGCCTGCAGGTCGAAGAAGAACGCCTGCATCATGTTCCTGGCCTGCGCCGAGTGGCACAGCAGGTCGACGAGGTAACGGGTCTCGATGTCGAACGCCCGGTCGACGGGCACCTGGGCACCCTCGACGACCGCCGCGAGGATGTGGTGCGGGGCGTCGTAGTGGGCGCCAGAGAGCTCGGCGCGCAGCGTCGCGGGGATCGCAGGCGCGTCGGTCGCGAACGACCGCTGCGCCGGTCCGCCGCCAGGGATCCGGTAGCCGGGACGGTCCCACGGCTGCGCGGCGTCGGGGTTTGCGTGTATCCACGCGCGAGCCTGATCCAGCAGTCCATCCGTGTCGGTGGCCAGCGCGTCGATCAACCCCAGTTCCAGCGCGCGGGCGGGGTCATGCTGCTGGCCGCGCAGCAGCACGTGGGTCAGCGCATCGACGATGCCGAGCAGGCGCGGGATGCGCGTGCAGCCGCCGGCGCCCGGCAACAGACCGAACGTGACCTCCGGCTGACCGATGCGCAGCCGCGGCTCGTCGAGCGCGATCCGGTGGTGGGAGACCAGCGCGAGCTCGCAGCCCCCGCCCAGCGCCGACCCGTTGATCGCGGCGACGACCGGCACGCCGAGCGTCTCGACGGTGCGCATCGCCAGCTTGAACGCCCGCAGGCGCTCCGTCACCGCCGCGGCGTCATGCGGCGTCGTGCGGATCATGTCGCGCATGTCGCCGCCGGCGAAGAACGTCGGCTTGCCGGACGTGAAGATCACGCCGGTCACCTGGTCACGCTCGTCACGCAGTCGCCGTGCGAGCGCGATGTAGTCCGCGAGGAATGCCGCGCGCATGGTGTTGGCGGACCGGTCCGGGTCGTCGAACGTGACGGTGACGATCCCATCCGGGGCACGGTCGTAGCGCAGCGTCTCGAAGCTCACCGTGGTCAGACCCGTTCAACGATCGTCGCGATGCCCATGCCTCCGCCGATGCACAGTGTCACAAGCGCGGTGGTGAGGTCGCGGCGTTCGAGCTCGTCGACCATGGTGCCCAGCAGCATCGCGCCGGTCGCGCCCAACGGGTGTCCCATGGCGATCGCGCCGCCGTTGACGTTGGTGATCTCCCCGTCGACGCCGAGCTCGCGCATCAGCTTCAGCGCGACCGACGCGAACGCTTCGTTGATCTCGACCAGGTCGATGTCGTCGATCGTCATGGCCGCGCGATCCAGTGCCTTGCGGCTGGCCGGCGCGGGACCGGTCAGCATGATGGTCGGCTCCGAGCCCACGACGCCGGCCGCTACGACGCGGGCCCGCGGCGTCAGGTCGTGGCGCGAGCCCGCCTCGGCCGAGCCCAGCAGCACGAGTGCGGCGCCGTCGACGATCCCCGACGAGTTCCCCGCGTGGTGGACGTGGTCGATGCGCTCGACCCGCGTGTAACGCTGCAGCGCGACGGCGTCGAAGCCGGCCCGTTCACCGAGTGCGGCGAACGACGGCGTCAGCGCGGCCAGATCGCCCATCGTGGTGCCGGGACGCATGTGCTCGTCGCGGTCGAGCACCACCTGCCCGCTCACGTCGACGACCGGCACGATCGACCGCTCGAAGTGACCGTTGGCCCACGCCTTGGCGGCCCGCTCCTGCGACTGCACCGCGAACGCGTCGACGTCGGTCCGCGTGAACTCCTCGATCGTGGCGATCAGGTCCGCGCCGATGCCCTGCGGGACGAAGCCGGTGGCGTAGTTGGTGGCCGGGTCCAGCGCCCACGGATCACCGCCGGAGAACATCGGCACGCGCGACATCGACTCGACGCCACCGGCCAGGAACAGATCCTCCCAGCCCGATCGGATGCGCGCCGCGGCCTGATTGACCGCTTCCAGCCCTGAGCCGCAGTAGCGGTTGAGCTGGGTGCCCGCGACGTCCTCACCGAGACCGGCGACGTTCGCCGCGGTGCGCGGCAGCACGCCACCCTGGTCGCCGTGCGGCTCGACGATGCCCATGATCACGTCGTCGATCCCGGTGGCGTCCAGCCCCGGGTTGCGTTCGCGGATCGCGTCCATCAGGGTCGTCACGAGGTCGATCGGCTTGACCGTGTGCAACGCGCCCGTCGGGCGGCCTCGGCCGCGCGGCGTGCGGACCGCGTCGTAGATGTAGGCCTCGTTCATGTGCTCCTCCGGGCGCTCAGCCCCTGTGGACCGGTCGTCTCACGAGCCCATCGGGCGGCCGATGATCTCGTTGACATATCCGTGCCCGCCGGCACCCTGCACGGTGGCCGGTCGCCACCTCATTGGCGGCATCGGTGGAAGCATCTTGAGCCCGCCAGGGACGCTAGAGCAGATCACCATGGGGCAGTAGAGGCAATCTTCCTCGCGGCCCGGCCTCGGTCGCCCGCTCGCCCCCACGCGCACCTCGCACACGGCGGGAGACGGCGGCATGGGTTCACGCGGGAATGTGGGCAGCTGCCCGGGCCGCGCCCTCCCGCGCGACGTGCTCGACGGCGCCGGGGCCCCACTGGTCGATCGCGGCCTGCCGCTCGTCGGGATGGTCGGACCGTCCCGTGATCGTGAGCACGAGCCTGGCGCCGTGGCCCGTGCCCTCGACGAGCTCGAGGCGCACATGGTCGCCCGGTTCGCCTGGTGCGGTGTCGAAGGCCAGGACCGAGGGCGCGGCGACCTCGGTCACCGTCCCGAGCACGACATGAGGAGTCGCGAATGGATTCAGCGGTGACCCGACATCGGGTGCGGTGCGCTGCTGTCCGGTCTGCGGGTCACGACCGAGGAACAGGTCCCAGGCGACGTCGGCCGCGCAGGTCAGCTGGCGCTCGAAGCGGACCTGCCACTCGCCTGCGTCCTCGGTCACGTCGGGCTGGTCGAGGCCGAACCGTCTCACCAGCTCCTCGTGACGTGCGACTCCGCGGGGGTCGGCCGGCCCCGGGACCGGGGCGCCCCGCAGCACCGGGTCGAGGGCGGCGAGGCACAGGCCCCAACCGGTCGCGAAGCTCGCGGCGCCGGGTCGGTCGTCGAACGTGTTGACGAGGACCAGCAGCGTCGCGTCGCCGTCGGGGGTGAGCTCGAAGCGCAGTTCGTTGTCGTCCCAGGTGTACACGAGCAGGTCGGGAGGGTCCGCCTGCAGCACCGTGCCGTGGGTCGCGGGCTCGTCCGCCGTGTCGCCGAACGTGAACGTCAGCTGTCCGCCGGTCCGCATCTCACCGGCGACGTGGGCCGGGAACCACACGTTGAGGTGATCGGTCTGCGTGATCGCCTGCCACACCCGGTCGATGGGATGTGACAGCCGGCGTTCGAGCCGCACGGCCCACCGGCCGTCCCTCGGCATCAGCTCGTCGTCTCGTGTCATGTCGGGTCCTCCTTCGGATGACGATCGTGTGGTGCCGCCGGCCCCTGATCCGCTCCACCGCGCAGCGTGTCGAGGTGCCGCTCCAGCGCGTCGATGCGGCCCTCCCACATCCACCGGTACGGCGCGAGCCACGCATCGACGGGTGCCAGGGGCTCCGGGTTCAGCACGTACCAGCGCCGTTGCGCGTCGACCCGAACCCGTACGAGCTCGGCGTCCCTGAGGACCTTCAGGTGCTTGGAGGTGTTCGGCTGGCTGAGCTCGAGCGCGGTCGCGAGGTCGCCGACGGTGCACGGACCGGCACGGAGCCGGTCGAGGATGCGCCGTCGCGTCGGCTCGGCGATGACGTCGAACGATGAGATCATGCGGTTAGCATACTCTATCAGTTATATAACGCAACAAGCATATAGTGCTGTCGATATCGTGATCTCATCTACCCGGATGCGAGTTGACCCGTCGCTGCGCGCCGGGACGATGCGGGGCACCCGTCCCTGCAGGTTCGCTGCAAGGCGTCAGCGGGCAGGCATCGCCGCATGAACATTGCGACCAAGGACACCGTCGACCGCGACGCGCTGAGCACCTTTCTGTCCGACCGGCGCCGGTACGTGCTGATCACGTCCCGGTCGGACGGCCGACCGCAGGTGTCGCCGGTCACCGGGGCGCTGGCAGACGACGGGCGGCTGCTGATCTCCACGTACCCGACACGCGCCAAGGCGAAGAACCTGCGACGCGACCCCGATTGCGCGGTGCTGGTTCTCAGTGACGACTTCGACGGACCGTGGGTGCAGGTGTACGGGACGGCCGAGGTGCTGGACGGCGAGGCAGGCGTTGAGGCCCTGGTCGACTACTACCGGGCGGCCGCCGGCGAGCACGACGACTGGGACGAGTACCGCGCCGCCATGCGCGACCGCGGCAAGGTCTGTCTGGCGATCACCGTGACCGACTGGGGTCCGGTGGCGACCGGCGGGATCCCACCCGAGTTCGCGGACTGACCACCGCGCCGGTCCCGGCTCCCAGCGCGATCAGGCCCGGCCGGTGCGCGCCGAGCGCTGGCAGCGCTGCCCGCTGCGCGTCACCTGTCGTCGCGCCGGGCTACGCCAGCGGCCTCGGCCCGGCGAGCGCCGCACCTGAACGCGATGACCCCGGCCGCGCCGATCGTCACGCCTAGGGCAGGCTGACGGACCTCGCAGCCTGCCCTCGGCTCATGAGGGCGTCAGATCGCAAACACCCGGCGCCCCGTGACCTTGCCGGCCAGGACCTCGGCGAACTCCTCGTTGACGCGGTCCAGCTCCGCACGTTCGGAGACCACGCGCGTCCGGCCAGCCGCATGCAGGCGAAAGACCTCGGCGAGGTCGTTGCGGGTGCCCACGATCGAGCCCTTGATGGCGGTGCCGTTGAGCACCGTCTCAAAGATCGGCAGGCGCACCTCGTTGTCGGCCGGTAACGCCACGAAGACCAGCGTTCCGCCGCGACGAAGTGAGCCGTAGGCCTGCTCGAACGCCTTCGGCGAGACGGCGGTGGAGATCGCGGCGTGGGCTCCTCCGAGGTCGTTGATCACCTCGACGGGGTCCTGCTCGCGGGCATTCACGGTGACCGACGCACCGAGTTCGGCGGCGAGCTCGAGCTTCGCGTCCTCGAGGTCCACCGCCACGACGGAGGCGCCGGCAACCTGACCGTACTGCAGGGCCAGATGACCGAGTCCGCCGATGCCGTAGACCGCCATGATGTTCGAGGGACGAACCCCCGACACCTTGACGGCCTTGTACGTCGTCACGCCCGCACAGGTCAACGGCGCCGCGTCGAACGGATCGATGCCCTCGGGCACGCGGCCGACGAAATCCGCGTGTGCCTTTGCATATTCCGCGTAGGAGCCCGGGATCGAGTAGCCCGTGTTCTCCTGACGCGGACACAGGGTCTCCCAGCCGTCCACGCAGTACTCGCACCGACCGCACGCCCATCCGAGCCAGGGCAGGGCGACGCGGTCGCCTTCCGAGACATGTTCGACGCCTTCGCCCAGGGCCACGACCCGTCCGACCCCTTCATGCCCCGGAATGAGCGGGAGCTTCGGCTTGACTGGCCAGTCCCCGTGGACCGCGTGGATATCGGTATGGCAGAGACCCGATGCTTCGATCTGCACAACCACCTCGCCACGGCCGGGCTCGGGCTGTGGCACGTCCTCGATCATCAGGGGCCCACCGAGTTCATGAGCAACGGCTGCCTTCATGGCAACCTCCTTCCCTCGCTCCCTCGAACCTCTCACTTCCACGAACAGAGTCAAGGGCGTGTCGAAGAAGGCTCCCGCAGGGGACGGGAAACCGGGCGGCGGGGCCGTTGCCTTGAGGACCGACCCCGCCAGCTGGTGCGGTCCTAATAGGCGGCGAGACCGGCCAGGCCAGCCGGTGTGGCGATCAGGAAGGGCAGCGGCGACAGCGATCCGTCCGCTTCAAGGACGTTGAGTCGGCGCTCAAGGGACGCGTCGAGTCGGACGGCGGCTGCATCTTGCCACCGTCGACGGTGAACCCGCTGATGTTGTCCGGCACGCCGTCGCTCAGGACGTAGAGAAGCCCGTTCCGGTACGTGAGGCTGGTCGGCAGGGTCCCGCCGCGGCCGCGGCTTTGGATGACGACGCCGTCCTGACGGCCGCGGGGCCCGCGGGGAACGGTGATGTGGACTTGCCGACGGCATCACGTCGGAAGTGCCGTGGACCGCCAGCGCAGCCTCGTGGCTGGCGGCACTGTCGCCACCGGCCCATAGGCAGGCGGTGATGACTCCTTGCACGGGTGCGCGGGGGAGCGGTGCAGCCGTAGCGAATGTGTCGCCACGGCGGGTGCGCTCGTACAGTCCCGACGCAGTGATGCCGGCGACGGCGACCTCGCCAAGATCACAGATCGAGGGACAGCTGGGGTTGGTGGGGCGTCGTTGCAGCGCGACGGCAGCCTGGCAACGGCATGCTCGGAGCACACCGACTCCCAAGCGATCGACTCCTCCTCCAGGCGTCCCGGATTGTCTGTTGACACGTTCGGCCACCGACGTGACGATCGACGGAGACCGCTCTTCGAACACGTTGGTGGTCGAGGGCGGCCGCGGGGGAACCCGTTCGGATCGCGGAGGCCGGCCATGAGGGATGGCTCATTCGTTCTCGACGCGCACACGGGCTACTGGGACGCCAGCCCCGAGAACACGAAGAACCGCTTCGGTGAGGCCTTCATCGAAACGTTCTACGCGTTCCACAACGGCTTCAATCCGCCGGACGAGCGCTGGAAGATGGACTACGACACGGTCTTCCGCAAGGTCGACCCCGACTGGTACCTGGAGGAGGTCTTCGTCCGCGGCGAGGCCGACATGTCAATCCTGTCGACGCAGGTCCTGATGGACTTCTACCACACCGGGTTCGTCAACCCTGAGCGCAACGCTGAACTGGCGGCGCGGGCGCCGGAGCGGATCATCCCGCTCGGCGGCGTCGATCCGCGCGCCCCCGACGCCCTCGAGCAGGTGGAGTACCAGATCACCGAGCTCGGCATGCAGGGCTTCAAGTGGTACACGGCCGAGTGGCGGGGCGAGTCGCGCGGATGGTCGGCCAACGACCCGATGGTCTACCCGCTCTACGAGAAATGCCTCGAACTCGGTGTGCGGAACATGTTCTTCCACAAAGGTCCCGCAGTCGAGCCACTGTCGCTGGCGAAGTTCGACGTGCGCGACATCGACGAGCCGGCCTGGCTGTACCCGGAACTCAACTTCATCATCGACCACTGCGGCGCGCCGCGCGTCGACGACTTCTGCTGGCTGGCGGCACGCTGCCCCAACGTGTACGCGGGGCTTGCGGTCGTGTTGGCGTTCATCCACAACCGGCCCCGGTGGTTCGCGGACGTCATGGCGAACCTGCTGTTCTGGCTCGGCGAGGACCGCATCACCTACGGCACCGACTTCCCCATCTGGTACCCCCACTGGCAGCTCGACGACTTGATGAACTTCGAGTTGCCCGAGGACCTCAAGGAGGAGTACGGGGTCGACCTGACACCCGAGATCAAGCAGAAGATCGTCGGCGGAAACATCGCGCGCCTGTACGACATCGACGTCGAGGCCAAGCTCGCCGCGATCGCCGATGACGAGTTCGCCCAGCGGCGGACCGAGTACGTCGGGGGGCGGGCCGTGCGGCCGACGTCCGTCCCAGGCGAGGAACCCCCAGCGGTCGATACCGGGGTGACGGGCACGACGTCACGATGAGCAACGGCGCCCCGATCGACCTCGACCGCATCCGCGCAGTTGCGGGTTCGGTGAAGGACCCGGAGATCCGGATGTCGCTCGCCGACATGGATCTGCTCGACGAGGTCGTCGTCGACGGGGGCGATGTCACGGTCCACTTCCACCTCACATCTCCGCTGTGCCCCGCGAAGTTCGCCGGCGCGATCGGGCAGGAGATCCGCCGTCGCGTGTCCAAGGTCCCGGGCGTCGCGTCGGTGGAAGTGGTGCTCCAGGATCACTTCATGGCGGACGCACTGCACGAGTTGATGAACCACGGGGATCGCTCAGCTCTGACGCGCGGACTGATGCGCCGATGAGTGTGGCGACCCGTGCCTGGACGCCACTCGCTGGGCGCCGCGAGGCAGCGCTGCTGGAGCTGCCGAGCGTGGCACGCATGGTCGACGTGCTCGAACGACGCTGTCGTGAACCCTCGTGGATCCGGACGTTGGTGCCGGCACTCGATCGGTTCGCCACGCTGACGGGGGTCGACGACCTCGAGGCGCTGGCCGCGACCGCGCAGGCCAATCCCGGCGTCGCGGAAGCGCAACTCCTGGCGCTGTCCCGCGCCCTGGACGGACAGACCGATGTCGCCGTCGCAGGGTTGGCGATGGGCCCGAAGGTGTGGTTCCGCCTCAACGGCGTGGACGTTGCGTGGCGACCATTGCCAGCTCGGGGGACGCCGCAGCCGATCGCGTCCGGCAGCACACGCGATCGGCTCGTGCTCCTCGGCCTCATCGGCACGGGCCTGTACCTCGCCGAACTGCTGCGGGTCCGGCTCGGGGACCTGGGCGTCCTCGACACGGACGGCGACGTCATCCCCGATCTCGAGGCGGAGCCGCTGGCCGTGCGCTTCGACCAGCGGCGGGGTCGCGTCGCCGAGCGTGTGACGTTCCTGTCATTCGCCGCGCGCCAGGCGGTGATCGACGAGGTCGCCCGCCGTCGCCGCGAGGGGATGGACGTCGGACCCGAAGCCCCGTTGATCGCAACGGCGGACGGTCGCCCGGCTACACGTGATGCGGTGACGTCGGCCCGGCGACGGGCGCACGATCTGATCCGCGCCGGCAACCGTCTCAACGTCGACCTGTGCCGGACGACCGGCGAGTTCTTCCGCACGTGGGGTATGCCGGGTGAACGCTTCATGCAACGAGCCGCCGCGAGCGAAACGGAGCAGTGATGAAGGCCGTCCGTCTCCACGAGTACGAACAGCGACCGGTCGTCGAGGACGTGCCCGAGCCGGCGATCTCAGGACCGCACGACGTCATCGTCAAGATCGGCGGTGCCGGGCTGTGTCGGACCGACCTCCACATCTATGAAGGGCAGTGGGCCGAGAAGTCCGGAGTCAAGCTGCCCTACACGATCGGCCACGAGAACGCCGGATGGGTCGAGGAGGTCGGCTCGGCGGTGACCAACGTGGCACCGGGCGACACCGTCATCCTCCATCCCCTCGTCACCTGCGGGCTGTGCCGCGCGTGCCGGGACGGTGACGATGTGCACTGCGAGCACAGCGCGTTCCCCGGGATCGACACCGACGGCGGCATGGCGGAATACCTGCTGACCGGTGCGCGCTCCACGGTCAAGATCGACCCGTCGCTCCAGCCGGCAGACATCGCAGCGCTCGCCGATGCCGGTCTCACCGCATACCACGCCGTCAAGAAGGCCGTACCGCTGCTGCCTCCCGGCGCGCGAGCGGTCGTGATCGGCGCCGGGGGTCTCGGGCACATCGGCATCCAGTCGCTGGTGGCCCTGACTTCTGCCGAGATCATCGTGGTGGATGCCTCCGACGCGGCGCTTGACCTGGCCCGGTCGACAGGCGCCGAGCACACGGTGCTTGCCGACGGCTCCCACGTCGATGAGGTGATGGAGCTGACCGGTGGGCAGGGCGCTGAGGTCGTCTTCGACTTCGTCGGCGAGCGCGGCGCGGAGGCCGACGCCTGGACGATGACGCGGCGCGCTGGCTCGCACTACGTCATCGGATACGGCGGGGCGGTCAACGTGCCGACCATTGACATCATCTCCACCGAGCGGAACATCATCGGCAACCTCGTCGGCTCCTACAACGAGCTCGCGGAGCTCATGGCACTGGCCGCCGGCGGCAAGGTCACGCTCCACACGCGCACATATCCGCTCGATGCCGTCAACGACGCCATGGACGACCTCGAACAGGGCCGCCTGCAGGGCCGGGGCATCCTCGTCCCGGAGAGCTGACATCCCGCGCCGGTCCGCCTGAAGCGGCCACCGCAGCGACAGACAACCGGCGCTCCGCCACATCGGTGGGTGCCACGAAGGAGGATCGGGCATGGCACGCACCCCGCAGGAGACGTTCCAGCACCACGTGGAGGCCCTCGGAGCCCAGGACATCGACGCCATCGTCGAGGACTACACCGACGACGCGCTCTTCATCGGCAATGGGACCGTCCGGCGTGGCCTCGACGGTGTACGTGCGGCGTTCGTGGAGTTGATCGACACCGTGCCGGATGCCTCGTGGGAACTGCCGAAGGTCGTGTTCGAAGACGACATCCTGTATCTGGAGTGGACGGCCGACTCGGCCAAGAACCGCATCGAGGACGG